>JAFGNI010000716.1 GCA_016927095.1 Anaerolineae bacterium
GCTCGCCACCCATCATCGGGCTTCCGACGATCCCATCGTCCACGTTTTGGGCTCAGCCAGCCCAGCACGGTACCAAGAGGACAGAACCAACCACACCACACACGCCCAAAGAGCAGCGTAATGACCACCGTTACGAAAGCCAGCCCGAATCCCCCCACCCAGCGACGCCCTGCTAGAGATGCTGTCAACGCGATGAGTGGATCCAAGTGGTACAGGAGGTCGGCCCACGCCCGGCGCGGACTCAGGTAGGTCGCAAAGACGAAGATAGCCAAGAAGAGCAGAACGCCCAGGAACTGGCTAAGCTGGCGCAGCCGCCGCCACACCTCAGCACTACGTCGCATAGGATCTACCCACCCCTCATATCACATCCACGATATCGTGCTGCACGGTAACCATAGCGGGACTCGGCGTCAACAGGCCAAGCTCCTCGTGATTATGCCCTCTCATTGCCTCGGGTCAAGAACTAGTCTCAGCGTGCACGCTACCTTCGCGCCAATCGTCAGATGGCTGCCATCATCTGCTAAGGGTGAAGCACACAGGTCTGCGCCTCCAGAGGTTGACAGACTACAACTATGGTCATAACATAGAGCCGTAGTACCAGGCGATCCTTAAGTACACCTTTCAGAAAGAGAGGAGACCGATGCGCAAACTGACACGTATTCTAGCACTATCGATGGTGGCTGCCCTCATGCTGGTGGGCTGTGGTGGAGCGAACCTAGGAACCGAGAACAATCCCATTGTCTGGGCCTTTGTCCCATCCGGTGAGATGCAGACAGTCACCGCAGGTGCCGAGGAGCTATCCGCACTGCTTCAGGACGAGACCGGCTACGTCTTTGACATCCTGGTGGCGACAGAGTATGCCGGTGCCATTGAGGCAATGTGCAGCGATCCGCCCGAAGCCCAAATGGCCTCGCTCAACACCTTCTCCTACGTTCTCGCCAATGAGCGCTGCGGCATCGAGTCCGAGCTGGTCGCCGTGCGATTCGGAAGCCCCACCTACAATGGCCAGATCATCGCGAATGCCGATAGCGGCATTTCCAGCCTCGCCGATCTTTCGGGCAAGACCTTCTGCCGGCCCGATCCGTTGTCAACCAGCGGCTGGATCATCCCTGAGTTGACAATGCGCGCTGCCGGGATCGATCCGAACGCAGACCTGGCCGAGGTGGTGGACGCAGGAAGCCATGACGCCGTCGTAGCCGCCGTGTACAGCGGCGACTGTGACGCGGGCGCCACCTACGTGGACGCTCGCAGCACCCTGGAGGACGAGCAGGCCGATGTGATGGAGCGGGTGGTGGTCATTGGGCTGACCGAGGACATCCCCAACGACGGGGTCCAGTTTATCCCCGACATGGATGCGGAGATGCGGCAGGCCATCGTCGATGCGCTGCTGGCAATCTCTCAGACCGAGGAAGGCCAGGCCGCGCTCGATACCGCATACAGCTGGGCAGGACTGGAGAAGCACGGCGACGAGTTCTACGATCCCTTCCGCCAGGTTCTCCAAGCCTCTGGATTGAGCATCCGGGACTTGCAGGAATAGCCCAAGACCGGGGCCGGCGCCGCTGGTCTTGATAACAAGGACGGGCAAAGGGGGGACCTAGTCCCCCCTTTGCCGCAATCAGGGAGGAGTTCACGGATGCTTGAGGTCAAGAACCTGACCAAGATATACGATGATGGCACGGTCGCGCTGCGTGACGTGAGCTTCACAGTAGAAGATGGCGAGTTTCTGATCATCATTGGCCTGAGCGGCTCTGGCAAATCCACCCTCCTACGCTGTATCAACCGCCTCGTCGAACCCACAGAGGGTACGATTCTCTGGGACGGCGAAGACATCACTGCCGCAGACCAAAAACAGCTCCGGCTGATCCGTCGCCATATCGGCATGATCTTCCAGCAGTTCAACCTGGTCCGGCGCTCGAACGTCTACCAAAATGTTCTCTCCGGCCGGCTGGGTTACGTCAACCAGTGGAAAAGCGTCTTTCAGCAGTTCTCGAAAGAGGACAGGCGTATGGCTAACGCGGCTCTGGAAAGGATGGGCATCGCTGACCAGGCGCAGAAGCGTGCGGATGAGCTGAGCGGTGGCCAGCAGCAGCGAGTGGGCATTGCGCGGGCTCTGGTGCAGGAGCCGCGCATTATCTTGGCCGATGAGCCCGTCGCCAGCCTCGATCCTGTGCTGGCACACTCCATACTCCAGCATCTCGAAGACCTCAATCAGACTGAAGGCATCACAATCCTATGCAGTCTCCACTATCTCGACCTGGTTCAGCGCTACGCTACGCGTGTGCTAGGGCTGCGCGCAGGCGAGATCGTCTACCGTGGCACGCAGCAAGAGATCCAAGCTATGAGTGACGAGCAATTCAAAGAGATCTATGGTGAGGAAGCGGAGCGCGTCGGCGGCGGCCTAGACGGTTCGCTAGGAGGTGCGTCATGATAACCAATCAGAATGGATCACCGCGCCCCCCCACCGTCCCGGCGTCGGCGGCTGCCATCGCCTCGCTGGTAGTGCCCGGCACGGGGCAGCTTCTGGCGCGACAGCCGCGTCGTGGCCTGCTCCTTCTAGGATCTGCCTTCAGTCTTGTCGCCCTCCTGGCGTGGCGTGTCAACCTGATCGCGCCGCGGTTGGCTGGGTGGGTCGCCAAGTTCGAGCGTGCCCTGAGTCGCCAGCCATTCTTCATAGGCATGATGGTGATGGGCATCGTCATCGTCTGGCTGTGGAATGCATGGGACGCCTACCGCCTTACGACCACCGCCAAGCGCGGTAACCCCGCCATCTTCGTCCTGATCATGGCGCTCTTCTTTGCGCTCGGTTGGCAGATCAGTGAGATCAACCTGTACAAGGCCGCAACGGAGCTCGCCGACACGTGGCCCCTGTTGTCTAGGGTCCTGTGGCCCTGGCCGGCTGCCCTCACCCGGCAGACCGACGTGCTCTCGGCATCCGCAACCATTGAGGTGCCGTGCACGGACACACCACCCTTGCCGCCGGCTGAAATCCCAGGCGAACCCTACCTTGTCGCGGAACCCACGTGTGGGCAGCTCTCGGACCTTGACGAGGACAACAACATCATACCCGGCACGGAGCTCGCGCTCCAGGGCCGTGGCTTCGCCCCCAACACGGAGACCGGGATCTGGTGGAGCGATCCCATTGGCAATGAGTTCCAGATGAGGCAAGAAGGCGAGTACGTGTCTGTCATGACCGACGACGAAGGCAGCTTCACGATCGATGTGATCATGCCCTACCGGCTGATGCCCCCCAGCGCTAGGGGAACACAGGCCCACCAAATCGAGGCGCGTCAAGTATCAGAGGTAGGACCGCTGATCCCCAGCGAGCCGTTGCTGCTGAGCGTCGAGCGTATGGTTGAGACCATCTTTTTGGGCATGATGGCCACAGCCTTCGGCATTGTGTTGGCGGTGCCGGTCAGCTTCCTGGCGGCGCGTAATCTGATGGCTGGTTCCTGGGCGACGATGGCCCTCTACTACATCACTCGCACGATCCTCAACATCATCCGCTCCATTGAGCCCCTGATTTGGGTGATCATTGCCGCCCAATGGGTGGGTCTAGGCCCCTTTGCTGGCATCATCGCTCTCACCATCCATACGGTGGCGGCTTTGGGTAAGCTCTACTCCGAGGCCATCGAGGGGATCGACCCCGGCCCTATCGAAGCCATCCAGGCAACGGGCGCAACGCGCCTTCAGACCATCGCCTTCGGTGTGATTCCCCAGATGATCCCGCCTTTCGTCTCGTTTTCGATCTACCGATGGGACATCAACGTGCGCATGTCCACCGTTATCGGTTTGGTCGGCGGCGGTGGCATCGGTTTCATCCTCATCCAATACATCCGCCTCCTCAACTTCCGGGCGGCTGGCATTGCGGTCTGGTTCATCGCCATCACCGTCGCGATCCTGGACTACGTCAGCTCAGAGATCCGCGAGCGCTACGTCTGAGACGCCAGATCTGGTAACAGAAGCCCCCGCGCGGTCGCGCGGGGGCTTCTGTCGTGGCAGGCGGCGCAGTTTGTGCCTGCCACTGCCCTGAACGCTCAGAACAGTCTGAACCAGTCAGTACCGGTGACTACAGAACAAGCCAAGATGACGAACAGAATCAGCAGAATGACACCACAACCCATACCCGTGCACGAGCAGCCTCTTCCGAAGCCAAATCGATCCTGCAGCCAGTCGAAGACCGCGTCTAGGAACGCCAGCTTCAGTAAACCCACCAGACACCCCTGGCGACGCTCCATCGTACCTCCTCGGCGAGAACTAGGGATTATGCGCCCGATACAAGGCGCAGCCGGCCGGGCCTGATCAGGTCGCCCCCGGCAATCTACCTGTTATACGGTTCTAGGTCTCGGATGGTTGCAGCACCAGCTTTCCGCTCACTGTGGACATCGATAGGTTGATCTTGCTGGCGGCCTCATCGTGGTTTGGCGTCACGTAACCACCCGCTGCGTCGAGAAGTCGGGGAGCTTCCAGATGCCCTGTCACCGAGGAGAACCGCACGAAGACGCCAACGCTGGCGGGATAGCGCACGATAGCCTTGCCCGAGACACAGTCAAGAGAGACATCCAGCATCTCCCACGTTGCCTCCAGTAGGTTCAGATCGATGACGCCACTGGCCACCTTCGCCTCCAGCCGTTCGAGGCTGGGGAACTGGCCCGCCACCCCGACATTGATGTTGCCGCTGGCACTGGTCAGGCGGACGCGCGTCAAGCTGTCGTACTGCCCACCCAACGTGAGATCCGTGACACCACTGGCATTCCTCAATTCAGCAGTGCGAAGCGCTGGGTAGGTGCCGCTCAGGATAAGCCCCAGACGCCCACTCCCCGATGCCAGACCAACTTGCTCCAGATCCCGCTGGTCTCCGCTCAGATCCGCGTTGACTTGTCCGCTGCCCACCTTAGCCTCAAGCCTCGATAGCCGCGAGCCCGTGAGCCCAAGGGCCGCACGTCCAGAGCCGAGTTGGATCTCGAGATCCACGGGCACGGCAGATCCCAGCTTCAGATCCCAGACGTACTCCGGATCTGGCAAGCCTGCCCTCCGATCTTGTGGAGGCTGGACGACCAACTGTCCCACACCGTCCTCGATCTCATAGGCGACCTCAGGCTGCCATTCGGGCAGCGCATAAGCAAACTGCCCGGCAAGCAAGCCCTCTTCGCCGCCGGCCATGTTCAGCTCACCACTCCCCATGCGGACTAAGGCCCGCACTGCTTCGACGTCCCCAAACGCCACAGCCTTCTGCCAAGTCTCAGCACCCATCGCAAACCTCCTGATCCACCAACCCTGCACAGACAGAGTGTAAACCATTTATAAAAATTCTAAACTATTTAGTGATATTTGTCAAGTAGAAAATTGATATTATCAATATACCACGAGGATACGGCGACTACCACGGTGCGCGCAGCGCCAGTAACAACACCGGGAACCCCATGGGGTTCCCGGCGTTATCAAGGTCACGAATGGGACGCGACTGCGCCGGACTAGTCGGCTCCTGCTAGCTCCTGGTTGTCCAGCGACACCTTCCCCGTATCGCGAACCACACGCTCGTTGACTGAAGTCAACAGAGCCAATCCAAGGAGCAGGAAGACGCCAATGGACAAGATCGCGACACGCTGTCCCGCCCGTTCCGCCATGAGCGGCGTCCACCGCAGCGTCTGCTCATACCACTTGGCAACCCGGTAGGCGACGCCCCCATACACAGCCGGTCCGATGAAGGACGAAGCGCGGCCCGCGACTGCGAAGAACCCGTAGAACTCAGCGCTCTGCCCTGCCGGGCTCAGAAGTCCGACCATCGTGCGGCTTACGGACTGCATGCCCGCCATCGCGAAACCAGCCAGCGCCCCCACGAAGTAGAAGAAGAGCTCGGTCGTCGCAAAGAACATCAGGATGATGGACAACACCATCAGCAGGATCGAGGCGATAAGCGCACGCTTGCCACCGACGCGGTCTACGAGATGGCCCAACACAAAGGCGCCCGCCACATTGGTGATCTGCACGACGATGACGAATATGATGAGATCGGTCTGATCCATCCCGAACAGCACAGCGCCGATGATCGAGGCGAAGTTCATCGCCATCATTACGCCATCGTTGTAGATCAGGAATGCCACCACCAACTTCACGAACTCCCGGTAACTGCCGGCATGCTGGATGGTCTCCCAGGCCTGTCGAAACCCCACCGTGAGGTAGGTCTCTCCAGGCGGTAGAGGCTTTGGTTCGCTGAGCTCCCGGAAGCGTAGGAAGAGCGGTATCGAGGACAGTCCGAAGTAGACCGCCGTGATCACCAGCGACAGGCGGACAATGAGCATGCCCCCGAAGATCATGATCAACGGCAGGATGATCAGCAGGCAAATCACGCCCCCAGCCGAACCAAGGGCCCAGCCGCGCCCGGACACGCGCCCGATGTCTGCAGGCTCCGCGATCTCCGGAAGCAGGGAGTTGTAGAAAACCTGAGCCCCGCGGTACCCAATCTCCGCCAGTATAAAGAAGAGCATACCCATCACCACATCACCCTTCTCGACGAAGAAGAGCAACGCCGTGAAGAGACAGGACACAATCGTGAAAAACAACAGGAATCGCTTGCGCGCGGCCGAGAAGTCGGCAATCGCCCCCAGAACCGGAGAGATCAGCGCAACCACCAGCATGGCGATGCCTACGGAGATGCCCCACAGCCGGGATCCTTCCGCCCCACCTACGACTTGCCCCTTGAAGTAGGCCGAGTATACGGCGAGCAGCACCACCGCGGCATAGGCCGAGTTCCCAAAGTCATACATATACCAGGCCCGTCGCTTCCGTCGCAGCTCCTGGATATCCAACGACAGCTGTGCCATAAGTCAGACTCCTCGTGTGTTGAACAAAACCGGCAAATGGATGGTGAGACTTTCCTCAGGCTGTCTGGATCACGCTCTGCTGCGTATTCAATGCCCGAGGGTACAGCACAGACTAACCCTCGGGTTCATCATCCCAAGGGTACATCTCGGTCCCCTTTGCAGCGGCTCGGATTGCCGGATCATCGGAGTAGTGCCCCCGGTGGTCAGGTGGTAAAAGATCGGCAATGTGCCGCATCATCTCCTCAGCAATCGCATCGATCTGCTCGCGTCGCTGCCGGCCTCTGCCGGGCGCGCTTATCGGGCCATAGGGCTCACCGATCCTGATCGTGACCCGTGCCCGTTTACCTTGGCGCAATGCGGGAAAGACCTCTGTGAGTCCATCAAGGCCGACTGGCAGAATCTTGACCTCTGACCGCACGGCCATAAAGGCCGCCCCTGGTCGAGGAGGGCGCAAGACAGCGTAGGCGCTCGAACCCTCAGGGAATATCCCCAACACGCCACCCTGGTCAAAGACCGCCTGGGCGGCTCGGAAGGCAATCTGCGATCCGGTACCCCGGTAGACCGGGTAATACCCCCATATCTTGCGCAGCCAGCCTACGCCCGACGGCGCGTTCGGAACGCGGAACCCGCCCACAAACTCGATAGGGCAAGGTGCAATGGTCAACATGGCGACGGGATCCAGGAAGCTGAAGTGGTTTGCCACCACGAGGAGGGGTCCTTGCGGCGTGAAGTTCCCGCGACCGATCACTTGGAAGTCAGAGATTGCCCGGAAGATGACGCCCGTGACACGCTGGACCACGGATCGAATGAGGCGTCGTCTTGGGTATCGATAGTGTGGGTCTTTGGCCATGCCGAGATTGTAACCGGACCTCAGGCGCCGTCAAGCATGCGGTTCGAGCCGTTAGCTAAAGGAAACGCTTTGTGTTACAATCGAGCTAAGACCCATGAGCGCTTCAGAAGCTGAGTCCACTGCTACGCGCCTAGCGCAACTCGAGACAGCCCTTTCGGCTCGAGACGAGACCATTGCGCGCCTGCGCCGTTACATCCCTCCCACGATTGCCAGCGCCATACTATCAGATCAGGAACGCCTCCGGGGCGAACGGCGAGATGTCACAGTGCTATTCGTTGATGCTGTCGGCTTCACACGCCTCTCGGTCTCGCTCGACGCGGAGTCCGTCTTCAACCTGATCAACGATCTCTTGGGGCGACTGATCGCCTGCGTCCATCGCTACGGCGGCCTTGTAGATAAATTCACGGGTGATGGGCTTATGGCTGTGTTCGGAGCGCCGGTGGCCCACGAGAACGACGCAGAACTCGCCATCCGGGCCGCTCTCGACATGAGGGAGGCTGCGGCGGACTTCGCACCGATCGCTCGCGCCCAGTTAGGCGCGCCGGTGCAGGTCCGTATTGGTATCAATCGCGGTCCCGCCATCGCCGGCGTTCTGGGTACAGAGGAGCAATCTGCCTATACGGTGATTGGCGAGACGGTCAACGTGGCAGCCCGCCTGGAAGCCGTGGCGCAGCCGGGCACGATACTGATCAGTGAGGGCGTCCTGAGTAGGACAGCTTCTCTCTTCGAGTTCTCGCCGCGTCATATGATCACGATTAAGGGCTTCGACGAGCCCATCGCGGCCTACGAAGCCCTGGGATCCCGCGCTGCTTCGAGCTCGACCCGTGGTGTGCCGGGAATGGCAGGGATTTACCTCGGTCGGACGGAGCAACTAGAGCGCTTGGATCATGTTGCTGAGGCCTTCCTCACAGGCGCTACAGGTCGCGTCGTCTTTGTCGATGGAGAGGCTGGCCTTGGCAAGTCGCGGCTGATCTCAGAATGGGTCAAGACCCTTCCTGTCGAAGCCGTCACCCTCTGGCGGGGGCGCGGCCTGCCCTATGCCCAAGGTACGGGCTACGGCATCTTCCGTTCACTGCTCGAGAACGCAGTGGAGAGCTACCGGTCCCCAGCCGACTGGGTGTCTCGCCTTGACGACGCCTTCAGGCCGTTCGTACGTCGCCTGCTGGGCCTGCCATCAGAGGCAGAGGAGGGCAAGCTCTGGGGACAACTGGACCCTTCGCTGCTCAATCGGCTGACAACATTGGCCATTCGCGAGTGGCTGGTCAACGAAGCCGCAGAGCGTCCACTGGTGTTGGTCCTGGACGACTTCCACTGGGCCGACGACCTATCGCGGGAAGCCCTGCAGGTCCTGTTCCCCCTCATCGAGAACCATCGCATTCTCTTCTGCGTGATGTCGCGACCCCACGCGGTTCCCAGCTTGGACTGCGCCGCGGTTGCGTCGGACCGCTGCGATCGGCTCGAGGTCCTCCCCCTCTCCGAGAGCGAGAGCCGCAGCTTGCTGGACAGCTTTGTCGATCTGGAGAGCTTACCCGCAACCACCGTCGAGACCATCCTGACGCGCGCAGAGGGCAACCCCTTCTACATTGAGGAATTCGTGCGAGCCCTCATTGAGCGCGAGTTGGTCAGACTGGACCACGGTCGATGGCGGGCCGCTTCTGCCGGCCTCTTGGAGGATCTCGAGTTCCCGACATCTCTGCGTGGCCTGATGCTCGCTCGCGTCGACCGGCTGCCTGAGGACCTTCGCCATCTCCTGCAGGATGCATCTGTAGTGGGCCTGCAGTTTGACGCTGCTCTATTGCAAGAGGTCGAACAGCGGATCGGCAGATCCGACAACATCATGCCGATGATTGACCGGCTCACCGAGCTGGATCTTCTGGAGTTGCGCCCGGCGGCAGGGCCACGTGTCTATGCATTCCGGCACATCCTCACCCAGGAGACAGTCTATCATAGCATACTGCGCAACGAACGTCCGGCGCTTCACCGTATGGTCGCTGAGAGCATTGAGTCCATCTACTGCACTGCACTTGAAGAGCACGCCGAGATCCTCGCCTTGCACTACGATCGAGCGAGAGTCAGAGAGAAAGCGCTCGATTACGCGCTGGTTGCGGGCCGGCGAGCTCAGGCTCGGTTCGCCAATCGGGAGGCCATCAGCTACTACAGCCGCGCCCTGCAGCTGTCTCAGCATCTGGGGAGGACCGACACCAGTCGCTGGCAGGCTGCTGTTGGCTTGGGCGATGTCCAGCAGCACATCGGCGAGTACGAGGAGGCCACCGTCTTCTACCGCGCAGCCCTGGATGAGTGGACGGAGGCACCGCCGGTCTCCAGGGCGGAGGTGATGCTTAAGCTCGGACGTGCGTGCGATAAGCTGGGCAATCTGGAGCAGGCGGAATCGTGGTTGAAGTCCGCTGCCGCCGAGATCAGCTTGGCTCAGGAGCACACACCTGCGATTGAGGCCGAGATCTACGGCGCACTGGGTTGGCTCAACTATCGTGGCGGAGATCTCGTCATGGCCCAGACACTGCTGGAGCGAGCCGCCGGCCTGGCTGAGGCAGCCGGCAGCTATAGCGTGTTGTCGTCGATCCTTAACCGTCTGGGGGGTGTCTACTTCAGTCAGGGCGCCTGGGAGGAAGCGACCAGGGTCGTGCGACGGGCCCTTGAGATCCGCGAAAGGCTCGGCGACCTTCTCGGCGTGGCCCGCTCCTCCAACAACCTCGGCATCCTTCTGCGCGACAGCGGTGACTGGAGCGGTGCGCTGCAGACTTACCACCGCAGTCTGGACGCCATGCAGGCCATCGGCGATATTGAGGGCATCGCGATTGCGCACACGAACATTGGCAATCTGCACATCGATATGGGTCAGTGGGATGAAGCCGAAGTCAACTTACGAAGGAGCTTCGACATAGCGCAGCGAATCGCGAATCCGTACGAGAAAGCGCAAGCCAACATGAACCTGGGGCGGCTCTATCTGCGCAAGGGCGAGCTGGGCAGCGCAGAGCACTTCCTCAACACGGCGATATCGCTCTACAGCCAGGTGGGCGTCAGTACGAATCCCAATGTGATCGACGCCTGCTGGTTACAGGCGTGGCTTCATCTGGAGAAGGGCCAGATCCACACCGCGAAGGACTGGAGTCAGCGCAACCACAAACTGCTCACCGAGGGAACCGGAGGGTCCGATGGCGAATCGCCTGAGTGGGGTCGCTACCATCAGCTCCTCGGTCGACTGGAGCTGGCTCAAGGCCAGGTTGCCTCAGCCCTGGATCACCTTGGTCGCGCCAAGGACATCTTCCAGGCCAATCGTTCCTACGCCGAAGCCGGGAGAACCGCCTATTGGCGAGCCCAGGCCCACCTACGTGCGGACAACCCAAGAACTGCACGAGACGAACTCCTCGAAGCGCAAAGTGTCTTTGCGGAGCTCGGCGCACAGGACGACCTCGCGCGCGTCAATCAGTTCCTCAAAGGGTTGGAGAAGGCAACAACCTGACGACCTCCATACAGTACAAAGCGGGGGCTCCGGGGAGCCCCCGCTTTTGCTGTCGCCCAGCAGATGTTGTCGTGACTATTCCTGGATATCGACCCAGAGGTTGATGCTGACGGGCGACAAGTCTGTGGGAAGGTTGGCAAGCGCGGCGTAGTCAGCGGCCCAGGCGGGATCTCCTACGTTATCTGCCCAACTGTCGAACGATCCCGGCCATGCTGCGCATCCGCCGGCCCAACTCGAGTAGCCTCCTTCCCACACCGTGAAAGCGCGGACCAGGTTCGTCTCAGCATCCGCCCAGCTATCGAAGCTATCCGCCCA
>JAFGNI010000717.1 GCA_016927095.1 Anaerolineae bacterium
CAGGCGACGGCCGTCGTGACTATCGGCGATGAGCAGTTCGTGGTGACGGAGTTGGCGGCTGAGGATCCGCTGAGCTGGACGGCCTGGCGCGCGGTGCCGATGGACGAGTTCGACGGTCAGTACCACGACCACTTCCTGACCGAGGAGAACGGCGACTTCGATCACCACCGCATCACTGTGGGCGAGGAGGGCGCGGCCTTCGTGCTGGTCGGGCCGCCGGTGCGGATCCTGCTGGAGACCGAGGAAGAGACGGGCGCCTCGGAGGACGGAGATCAGCAGGTGGACGAGGAGCGCGTGAACCGAGAGCATAAGGAGCAAGCCCGTGTGTGAGGAGTGCGCCTGGGAGTCGGCCCTCGACAACATCTCTCACGCCCGCGACCTGCTGAACGACCTGCGGGATCATCGCAGCGACGACCGCGCGCAGGACTTCGCCGACTCGGTGGAGGAGCGACTGGACGGCTTCGCCGAGTGGATCGAGACGAACGAGCACGTGACCCCCAAACAGGAAGAGGCGATCGACAACATCATCGCTGGCATCGGGAGGTGGCTGGACTAATGGCCCCACTCACTGGCCGACAAGCCGAGGTGCTGCAGGCGATCACGGTGCTGACCGTCCAGCAAGGCTACCCGCCCACGGTGCGAGAGCTGTGCGATCACGTCGGACTGAGTTCAACGCAGACGATGCAACAGCACCTGAATGCGCTCGAGCGTAAGGGCGCAATCACCCGCGAGCCGATGAAGACCAGGACGGTGCGGGTGGTGAGGAGCGCGGCCTAAGCATGACCCTTACCCGCCCGACAACCCGCGAGAGAGGACGGCACCGCGTGGAGATGGTGCTGGCGTTCCTGCGCGGGACAGACCTCAGGGGGCGGTGGCGGTCAGGGCAGCAGATCGTGGAGCACGTGAAGCGTGAGAGCGCAGCGACCGGAGAGCAGACGGCCTACAACAGCAGCAACGGGGCGGCGAGGAACTGCCATTCACTGGCGCTCCGACGCGGGCTCGCTTGGTGGACGCTCGACGTGAACTCGGATGAGACGGGCCCGGGCAATCCTGGCATGGGCGGCCACCGGCTCTATTGCGTCATGCGACGAAACGAGCAGCCGCCTCATCATCCGGCGATGGACAACGGCGCAGAACCTGTCGGCGATCCGCCGCTGACGAAGGTAGGCGAAGACGCCAAGGCGCGGACAGACGCGACAGTGCAGACTCTCCGGGATGGTCGAGGTGGCAAGACGGCTGGCTTTGGCCCAGCAGAGCGAGGTTCGAATCCTCGTCCCGGAACAGATGAAGCGGAGCGGAGAGAGCGGCACGGAGGACCGGTTCGATCCCGGCAGGGGTTTGATGCCCCAATAGGTGACGCAGGGAGCACACCGAGCCGCCCCTCCCACGACGGCCGCCAGCTTCGCGAAGAGCCGGAGCCGGAGGGCGAGCAGCAGGGGTGGGACTGGTGATCCTGACCTTCACAAACGGCCGCTTCGAGGCCATCAGCTCCTACCTGGAAAAGGAGCGCTGCAAGGCTGCCGGCATGACATGGGATCCCACGCGGAAGTGCTGGTGGACCGACGACTGGCGCGTGGCAATGACGCTCTCGGGCTGCTGTGACCAGCACGCCAGGGCCGAGATCTCCCGCCGCCATGTGAGGACGGACAAGAGCCATGACGCGTCCCGCGCGGTCGACGCAGACATCGACATACCGGCGCCGGAGGGGCTGAACTATCTGCCCTTCCAGAAGGCTGGCATCGCGTATGCGCTCCGCAAGTTCGGAGATCTGCCATGATAGAGAAAGCCTGTCGGCAGTGCGGAGCCGTCTTTCGGTCCCATGAGTCGGCCCATCGCCGGTACTGCTGCTATGAATGCAGCCGCCTCGCGTCGATCGGTCGGCAGACGGCACCGCGCGTCGAGTTATCCTGCGAGGAATGCGGGGCTAGCTTTCAGGTTCCTGCTCGGCGAGTGGAGACGGCGCGCTACTGCTCCTACCGTTGCCATCAGATCGCAATGGGACGCAGGGGCGGGAAGGTGCGCGGAGAGCAGGTCAAGGCTCACAGCGAAGGCAGAACCTACACGAAGACCAACGGTCGTCATACCCACCGCGTCGTCATGGAGAACAAGCTCGGCAGAGCCCTGCGGCCCGGCGAGATCGTTCACCACAAGGACGGCAACAAGCTGAACAACGCTCCGGGGAACCTGGAGCTTATCTCTAGCCAGGAGGAGCACGCGCGGGCGCATTTCCCGCAGATGCTCGCGGCCAGGAAGGCGAAGCATGGCCACTGAGAAAGGAGCAGCCCATCACGTCGGCGGCAGTGTCATCATTGCCGACGAGATGGGCCTGTTACCTGGGTAAAACTGTGCAAGCACTCGGCGTCATAAACGCGGTGCCTAGCATCCGTAGCGTGCTCATTATCTGTCCCGCGTCGCTACGGCTGAATTGGCGCAGGGAGGCGAAGCGGTGGCTCGTGCGACCTCTGAGCGTGGGCATCGCCGTCGACACCTTCCCCGCCACAGATGTCGTGGTCGTGAACTATGACCGCTTGGGCAGGCATCGCGCCGCGCTCAGGAGTCGGGAATGGGATCTGCTCGTCATCGACGAGGCCCACTATCTGAAGAACCCAAAGGCGCAGCGCACGCAGGAGGTGCTGGGCCGACCGAAGCGGGGTGCGAAGGAAAGCATCAGGCCCATCCTGGCGTCCCGGCGCATGTTCCTTTCCGGCACCCCGATTCTCAATCGGCCGGTCGAGCTCTGGCCGATCCTGCGCGCGTGCGGCTGGACGGACTGGCTCGCGTTCGTCAAGCGTTACTGTGGAGCATACCGCAACCGTTTCGGTTGGGACGTGTCGGGGGCCACCAATCTCGATGAACTTCAGCAGAGGCTGCGATCGGAGTTGATGGTGCGACGGCTGAAGGCGGACGTGCTGACAGAGCTACCTCCCAAGGTGCGCCAGGTCATAGAGGTCTCAGCGAACGGCGCCGGCCACCAGGTGCAGGCCGAGCTCGAGCTGCTGCGTCGCCTTTCGCCCACCGCCGCGGACGACGACTTCCTGGAGGCCGTCTCGAGACTCCAACAACGCGACTTCGGGGCCTTCGGAGAGCTCTCTCGGCTCCGGCACGAGACAGCCCTGGCCAAGGTGCAGGCTGTCGTGGAGCATGTAATCGACTGCGTCGAGTCCAGTCCAAAGATCATCGTCTTTGGCCACCACAAGGACGCGCTGGGGAAGGTCCGGTCTGGACTCGCGAAGGCTAGCATCAAGAGCGTCGTTCTCACCGGCGACATGGGGCCGGACGACCGGCAGCGATCGGTTGACCGATTCCAGCACGATCCGGAGGTCCAGGTCTTTCTCGGCACAATCGGGGCGGCTGGCGTCGGGCTCACTCTCACGGCCGCCAATCACGTCATGTTTGCGGAGCTGGATTGGGTCCCCGGGAACATGTCTCAGGCCGAGGACCGGGCGCACAGGATCGGTCAACGCGATAGCGTGCTGGTCCAGCACATCGTGTTTGAGGGATCGCTGGACGCGATGATCGCGCAGACGCTGATTCGGAAGCAGCAGGTGATAGAGCAGGCCCTGGATGCGAAGTAGCCCTGGACTTCGTGGGCGCCTTGAGTGATGTATGTGACCCGGTGGGGTGACCGGGTGGGGCAGCAGTCGCAGACTATGAGTAGCAGCGGAGGAAGTAAGTGGCGAGGCGACGCGTAATCGACTGGCAGAAGGTCAAACGTTTCCTGCGCAAGCGCGTATACAAGATCAAGCGACGGCCTAGGCCCTTGGGGTGGCCGGTGAAGCTCACGTGGTTCGGTGTGCTGGCTGCGGCAGACGACTTCGGTCTCGGGGAGTGGTCGGCTGCTGAGATCGGCATGATCTTCATGGCGGACGAGATCGAGGCTGGCGAGATCACCATCCCGGAGATCTCCGAGATCATGGACTCCTTCACGGCGGGAGAGGATCCGAGCGTACTCACCTGGGAGCAGGACGACCGCCTCTATTTCGCGTTGCCCAAGTACCAAAACTACCAGCGAACCCACAGCCCGAGCAATGCTGATGTGCCCTGCCCTCCGTCTGCTGTTTTTGCAAAACTGAGCGACAAAACGCAGGCGATAATTCGCAAAAACCGTGACAAATTCACCACCATACCGGAGGGGCTGTTTTGTCCTGAGGTAGAGGAAGAGGGAGAGGTTGAGGGAGAGG
>JAFGNI010000147.1 GCA_016927095.1 Anaerolineae bacterium
CAGTACTCCGAACGTTGATGACGTTCCCGCGCACCGACCCCCTTGATGCGCAACATCAGCTCCACGTTCTCGTAAGCCGATAGTGTGGGCAACAGACCGAATGACTGGAAGACGAACCCCAACTGCTCACGCCGCCACTGGGTCAACTGCCTGTCATTCATCTGGGCTAGATCGTAGCCCAACACCTTGACCGACCCACTCGTGGGCTGATCCAGGCCACTCAAACAGTTGAGTAGCGTCGTCTTTCCACTCCCGGATCGACCCTTCAGCGCGATGAAGTGTCCGGGCTCGATGTCCAGGTTGAGTCCACGCAGAGCAGGGACCTCAATGTTGTTACCGATCTTGTAGACGCGCCAGAGTCCCTCGGTATGGATGGCGTAGTCGAAATCTGCTACCTCAAGCCTCGCTGCCATGGCCTACTCCCTGCCCTTTCGGCTGAACTCACCGCGTGTCAAGCGGGTCAAGAGCCCGCCGATCCCACGAGCCTTCCTGGCTTCCGCCAGGCCAGTAGATAACACGCCCGCATCGTGAACGTGATCGAGCGACACACGATCCGCCGGCAGCACGAGGATGCCCTCCTCGGTGAGCTCCAGACGCGCGCGCCCCTTGATGCCAAACTGCGCCAGGTATTCCTTTGGAATCTGCAGCCGCCCGGCAGAGTCCAGCACAGTCAGTTCCTCGAAGATCTCCTCTGCGGCTTCCCGCCCCCCCATCGCCGTGCCCGCACCCAGACGCACGGATGGGGTACCATTGGACCGGGAGCGTACGGTCTCAGTGGCCAATCGCCCATCGCGAATCGCGACCACGCGGTGCACATGGCGCGCGATTCCCGGATCGTGGCTCACGATCAACGTCGTCAGCCCGAACTGGCGATTCAGCTCATTCAGGAGCTCATAGATACGTAGCGCGGTCGCAGAGTCCAACTCACCCGTCGGCTCATCCGCCAGCAGAATCTTGGGTTCATTGGCCAGCGCGACGGCGATCGCCACACGCTGCTGCTCACCACCGGACAGCTCCGCCAGTTTGTGGTGCATGCGATCCGCCAGGCCTACGGTGTCCAGCAGGTCCTTGGCCCGTAGATTGACCCGCCGGCCCGCTTTCCCGGCGAGGGTCATCGGCAACTTTACATTTTCAAAGGCATCCAGGTAGGAAATCAGGTTCCGCGCCCCATGTTGCCAAACAAACCCCACCTCGGAACGCCGATACTGGTTGAGATCGCGGTTTGACAGTTTCAGCAGGTCCTTGCCATCGACCCAGGCCCGACCCGCGGAAGGTCGATCCAATCCCCCAAGCACGTTCATCAGCGTACTCTTCCCACTACCGCTGGCGCCCACAATCCCCAACAGCTCCCCTGGCTGCACCACCAGGTCGAGTCCCTGCAGCGCCACAACCTCGAGATCTGCAATCTTGTAGATCTTGACCAAGTTGTCGCAGATAATGAACGGCGTGGATGCCGCGCCGGACTCAGATACAGTGTCTACTTGTTCTGCCATAGTTTAGCCTCTGGAAAGACAACATCACTAGCCACAGGGAAGCCATTCGAAGCACCACGCTAGGCGGTTTCGCCGAGCTTGACTGCTTCGAAGATCCTCATCCGCCGCAACATCACGATCAGTGCGGCGAGTGCGACCACAAAAAGCCCGATGAATAGGACATAGATCCGGAAGATCGCCGACCACGCGACATCCACCACATAGGGTGGGATGCGCGAGATCTCATCAACACCTACCTGCAGGAAGGGGATGAAGAACTTGCTAACCATCCCGCCCAGAGCTGTTCCCAGGCCACCTCCCATCAGGATCAACAGCGCCAGCTCCCAGCCCAGGAAGGCCGACATCTGACCCGTGGACAGGCCGACGGCCCGCAGAACGCCGAACTCGATAAGGCGACGGCGGAATGAGAACAGCGCATATAGCAGAAAACCCAATACCGTCAGCACCCCCGCCGCGGCAAACCCAACCGACAACAGGCCGAAGAGCCCCTGTCGCTCCGGCAATTCCTGCTCGGCGGCGATTGTGGCCTGCGATGCCTGCCAGTCGTACGAGAAGAGGCTGAGTTCCTCACTGACCAGCGCCGAGACATCGGCGTCGGAGGCCAAATCCATCCAGACACCATAGGGATACTGCTGACCAGCCCGCTCAAAGAGATAGTCCAGATCGCCGACAAAGAGTGGCCCTTCAGATGGGTACCAGGTCGGGAAGTACTGAAACGATCCCACAATCACGAGATCGATCGCTGTTCCCTGCCCATAGGTCTCAACCTCGACCCTGACGATGTCACCCTCGCGAAGGTAGTTCGCCTCCAGAAAACTCTCCGGCACCAGTACACCGTTTCTCTGCACCGCCAGAGCATTCATCAGAGCGCCCAAGCTCTGTCCGGCGAAGTCTTCGCGCCAGTAAGCAATCTGCGGGAAGCTCGCCCGCTCAACGCCCATGAAGACGCCCCCGCGGGCGGCAGCACCACCCAGGGTCACATTGGCCGTCGCTGGATAGACCGCCACGCGCATCACGGCCTCAACGCCGGGTGCATCGAGATAGTCAGCCACAGGCAGGAAAAACCATCGTGGCCCCGCTGTCTCCGAGGTCGCTTCCTCGGCCTCGCTTCCGATCCCGCCGGATGCCGCGAAGGCTGGGTCCAGTTCCCCTGGATCACTGGCACCACGCTCCAGGAACTGCACGTCCGCACCAGTCTGATAGTAGATTCTATCATAAAGGTTCTGGTCCAGCGTGTGCGCAAGCGACGCCGTGAAAGCGGACAGACTCAGCGTCAGAACCAGCAGGATCAACGGCGTGGCATAGGAGCCTGGCGTGCGGGCCAGATGACGCGAGGCCATCAACAGGCCTACCGAGCGGGTGCGGGCGGCGATCCAACTGAGCACGGACATCAGCAGAGGCATCAGACGCAGGAAGAAAAGCGTTAAGGCGAAGATTCCTAGTGCCGGAACCAGGAAAAGCAGCGGATCCTGGAAGGGTGCACTACCGAGAGCCCCTTCCAGGTTGACGAGACTCCCCTGATTGCGAAGGAGATACGCCCCATAGCCTGCGGGGATGAGCAACAGCACGTCCACCCAGGTGCGTTGCCACCAGGGCTTGCGCAACATACGCGCCTGCTCGCGCTTATAGGAGACAACCGTATGGCCCGCAGCGCCAAACGTCGGGACGACCTGCGCTCCCATGCCGACAACTACAGCGACGACACCAAAGCGCAATGTGTCCAGAGTAACCGACACACGCAACGTATCAGCGGCGTTCGC
>JAFGNI010000718.1 GCA_016927095.1 Anaerolineae bacterium
ACCACCAAGTCCTTGCCCACCGTTGGGGCGCACACGGGCTCGGTCGGGAGCCAGGCCCGTCGATATTCAGCGAATCGTGCATCAATCGAGATCGCGTCAAATAAAGTACTCAGAAGTGCATGATTCATCATACCTGAGGGGCATCGAAAATCAAGGCTAGCAAAAGGTTAGAGGGCGAGTAGGACGAGGAGATCGTTCACATTGGTGCCGGTCGGGCCCAGCAACAAGAGGTCACCGGTGGCAGCCAGCAGCGGATAGGCATTGTTGTCGAGCAACGCCTGGTAGGGATCCCATCCCGCCTCTCTGGCCCGTTGTGCGGTCGCCCCATCGACGACGGCGCCGGCAGCATCCGTGGGGCCATCGGTGCCATCGGTCGCCAACGCCATCATGGCGACGTCCTCCAGGCCCTCCATCGCCAAGGCAGCCGCCAGCGCCAACTCCTGATTGCGCCCGCCCTTCCCCGAGCCCTTTACCGTGACCGTGGTCTCGCCTCCCCATACTAAGCATGCCGGCGGCGGGAAGGGGTGTGCCTGACGCCGCAGCCCAAGGGCCAGCGCGGCGGCCACTTTCGCCACCTCGCGGGCTTCGCCCTCGACGAAGGTCGTCAACAGGAGGCTGCGATACCCCAAGGCCTCGGCGCAGGCCACGGCCTCTTCCGCGGCCAAGCTGTTCGAACCGATGATGATATTCCGCACTGCCTCAAAGCGCGCATCTCCTGGCTTCGGCGTCTCCGGGATGTCGCCAGCCAGACCCTGTTCAAGGTGCGCGACGATCGCGTGAGGCACTTCCTCTAGCGCACCATAGCGCGCTAGGACATCCCAGGCATCTTGGTAGGTGGCGGGATCGGGCGCGGTGGGACCCGACGCGATCACGTCCAGGGGATCGCCCACTACATCCGACAGGATCAGGGCCACCACCTGCGCTGGCGCTGCGTGGCGGGCGAGTTGGCCGCCCTTGATCTGCGAGAGATGCTTGCGTACAGCGTTGATCTCGACGATGTTGGCACCGGCGCGCAATAGCACGCCCGTGAGGGCCTGGAGATCCTCCAAGGTCACCCCGGGGACGGGGGCCGGCAGCAACGCTGAGCCACCGCCGGACAGGAGCAGGATCACCAGATCCCGCTCCGTCGCACCCTGCAGATGTTCGATGCAGGCACGCCCACCCGCCAGCCCCGCCGTATCCGGGATGGGATGCCCGGCTTCGATGACGGTCAGGCTTTGAGGAAGCGAGTGCGCCGAGGCGTGCCCATACTTCGTGACCACCACCCCCCCGGCTAGGGCCTCACCCAGCACCTCACAGGCTGCACGCGCCATGGGGACAGCCGCCTTGCCGACCGCCAAGACGGAGATGCGGCCCGGGGCATTGAGGCCGTTAACCGCCCAGGACCGGTCCGCAATGAACAGCCGATCCGCTTGGCGCCGCATGAAGCGCTTGACCACCGCATAGGGATCGACGGCAGCGAGAGCCGCGTCGCGGATCTCGGCCAGATCGCGCCGCAATCGCGGCACCTTCGTGTCACAGCCGTGAGAGCCTTCGGACCTTGCCTCGCTGCCGTTCATACGAGCCTCCTACCGTCTTAGGCTGGTCAGCGCTTGGCTGGCAGCGGCGTCGGGCGTGGTCGCCTCACCTTGCAGGATGGCAATCAGCCCCGCCTGCAGGGCGCGCCGGACGGCAAGGTCGGCGCCAGCGTCAGGCGCGGTGACTGCATTCGAAAGCAGCTGGAGCACGAAGTCTTGCTCTTCGGGACCCAGGTCCCAGGCTTGGACAGCCTGCCGCCGGGTAGGCGTGAGGCCCAGGCTCTGGGTCAGGTCGGCCATCTGCTGGGCGGAGACCAGCCAGCGCAGCAGCTCCAGCACCACTTCGCGGCGGGCAGGATCCTGCGTGACGATGGCTAACCCCCAGGTTCGCATCACGGTCACCGGCTGCCCAGACACCGTCGGCACCCATGTGGGTAGCGTGTCCGCGGGCAACGACACCGGTGCCGGCGTCGCGGTCTCCTCCGCTGCCGGCTCAGGTGTGGGCGCCGCCTCGTTCTCTGCTGGCATGTTCAGGTATGCGCGCCAGTAGGTACCGACCGGCACCGGCGCCAGACTGGCGCCCCCTTGCTGGTAAACCTCCCAACAAGCCTCTGTGTCGTCAAGCGCCAGCGCTTGCTCCGGATTGAGCAGGCCCGCAGTCTGTGCATCCAACAAGAAGGCATACATCTGCTCGAGCACCGAACGGTTCAACGTTGCCTGACCGTTGGTGTCGACAGTTCGCCCACCTGCACCGATATACATCGCCAGGAGCATGTCCGTGCTGACCGCATCCTGCGTGGTTCCCGGAAGGACGAGAGAGAAGCTATTGCTCAGTACCCCCGTCCAGGTGACCGGCGCCGTGGTGGTCACCGTAGAACGGTAGGCCATCTGCTCCGCGGTCGCGACGTAGGGGAAAGCCCAGAGCCCCTCGGGGGTCTGCATATCGCTGAGCGCTGCTTCGAAATAGGCCGCATCAGGCGGTAAGTACGCGTCCAACGGCTGAACGAGTCCCGCGCCCGCGGCAGCAAGTAGGTCCTGCCGCCCTAGGACCAGCAGATCGGGCACAATCGACGGCGCGACCCCATAGGCCGTGCTCAGGAGATCGTAGAGGCCTCCGGCACCGCTGGCCTTCTTCACCAGCATCTCAACCTGGACCACCGGTGACATCCGGGCGAAATCCGCGACCTGCCCACGGAGCACACCGGCACCCGTCGCATCCGGTGCCCCCTCTCCTGCGCTCGCGGCAGGATCCAGGAAGTCTGGCACCCAGAACCGCAGGGCCAGGGTGCTCGATGCAGGTGTCGCCGTCGGTTCAAGCGTAGGCGTTGACACCGGCGTAGAGGTCGGGGCCAACGTGGGAGCGGGAGAGGGCAACGGGCTGATGATCCGTTGGAGCTCCTCGACCCACGACGACACTGCCTCGACGCTGCAGCCCATCAAGAACGTGCAGCAAAGGGCGACAGCGAGAAGACTATGCTTCAGCCGTGGGCCCTTGAAGGTAAACGTTAGGTCCATATCTCTTTCGCCTCAGTCAGTGAATTCTTCAAACTCCATAAGCCGCGTCGACTACCCCCAACCGCCAGGCCAGCTGAACACTAGGGGGCATTGCCGGTATAGGCCTGCACGGCTGTGTAGATGGCGCGCGGCTCGAATTCCGGCGTGACGAACGCGTAGTAATCTTGGTAGTTGTGCATCAACGCCGGCATACGAAACATCCACATCGCGACGACCGGGCACCAAGGCCATGCCGCTTCAGCCCAACGGTACGCATCGAGCGTATAGGCGACGCGCTGGCTGGGCAACACCGCCCACTGCCACCGCGGGTGGTCATTCCAACCCGCTTCGGTGATATAGATCGCTTTGTCAGCATCTCCGTTCTCGTCCATGATCTCGCGCAGCAGCTCCACGCGGCGGAAGTTGATCAGATCCTCATCCGGCGACACGTCAGGAGCAAGGCCCAGGCCATAAGTATGCGCCGCCAAGGCATCAAAGACCGTCGCGGCGCCCGCCGCGTACATCTGCCGCAGGTAGATCAGGTCATTCAACCCCGCTGAGCTTCCCGGGGGCTCGAGTGTGGGGGCCAAAGCCCCCGCCAGCACGATCACCTCGGGGTTAGCCCGGTGGGCGACCGGATAGACCTCCGCCAACAGCGCGACATAGCCCGCAGGATCTACCGGTTGGTAGCCCCACTCAAAGCTCAGGTTGGGCTCGTTCCAGACGACAATCTCGGTCAGGGTCCGCGCATATCGTTCGACGAAGACACCCACGAAGGCGGCGAAGTCACCGTAGTGGTCAGGTTCGAGGAAAGTGGCTGTCGTCTCCTGATCCTCTGGGTCGGGCCGCGCCCACGCGGGCACCATGCCCAGCCGGGCAATAACGCGCAGGCCCTGGTTCTCGGCAAAGGCCATCACAGCATCGCTGTGATCCCAAGCATATTGCCCTGGCTCGGGCTCGATGTAGGCCCACGGGAAGTATTCGACGATCCACGGCGCCCCCATCTCGCGGACCATCGACAGGGTAGTCAGGATCTTCCAATCCTCCACCTCATCGGTCAAGCGGGTATGCACACCGACCTTCGGATGGCTCGTCAGCACTTGCTGCGGCGGCGGCAGCTCGTAGCTATGCGGCAGCGGTTTGACAGCCCACGCCACCGCCAACAACAGCACCAGTCTCCCCATCCGCCGGGCCAACAGAGCGCGCGACCAAGACCCCTTGAACCGGTTGACCCGCGTCATTTGAGGCTTGTCCCCCTCATCCCACAAGGTTATAATCAAATTGTGGAATGTCCAACAAAACAACTCACACGTGTTGACCCGTTTATCGCCGCCCTGGGCCAGGCGCTCGAAGGAGACCTACCCGGCCTCGAGGCGCAGCTCAAGATGGCAGCGGTGGGGCGACAATCCCTGCCCGGACCGGCTGATCATCCCCGCCACTCGGCTGTGTTGGCGCTCTTCCACCCCGCGCCTCAGGGATTGTCGTTGCTCTTCACGCTGCGCACGTCCTCTCTGAAGCACCATGGCGGGCAGATCTCCTTCCCTGGCGGCGGGGTCGAGCCCCAGGATGCCACCTACGCAGATGCCGCGCTGCGCGAGACCGAGGAAGAGCTGGGGATTCCTGCGCGCAACATTGAGACCGTGGGCGCGCTGACCCCGCTTTTTATCGCGCCAAGCCAGAATCTGGTGATGCCGGTCGTGGGGTGGCTGCCGTCGCTGCCGTCGTTGCGCCCCAACCCCGTTGAGGTCTCCGAAGTCCTCACGGTGACCCTGGCGCATCTGTTGGATCCAGCCACGCGGGGAGAATACCTCTGGCATCGCAACGGGCAGGAACTTACGGCGCCATGTTACCAGGTAGGGCAGAGCAGTATCTGGGGCGCCACGGCGATGATTCTGAGTGAGCTTCTCGAGGTTGTCTGCGCACTCTGAGCCGGCTAGTCAGCCACGATGCGCCCCACCAAGTCGTAGTGCAGGGCCTTGGTGACCTCTACCTCTACGATGCGATGAACCTCAGCCTCGCCCGGGATCAGCACCAGGCCATCGATCTCTGGCGCGTCCCGGTAGGACCGCCCGACTGTCAGATCATCCCCATATCCCTCCAAGAGCACGGGGAGCCGCCTGCCGACGAAGTCCTGATTCCGCGCTTGCGAGATCGCCTGTTGCGCGACCATGATCTGGTCGTAGCGCTCTGACTTTACCTCTGCCGGCACATCGTCCTCAAGCTGCGCAGCCGCCGTGCCGGGCTCATGGGAGTAGGCGAAGACGCCCAGCCGGTCAAAGCGTATCTCCTTCACGAAGTCCAGCAACGCAGCGAATTCCCTATCGGACTCACCGGGAAAGCCAACGATCAGCGTGGTGCGTAACGCGACATCGGGCATCACGTCGCGCAGGTGCGCAAGCGTTCGCCGCACCCGATCCATATCGGCGGGCCGTCGCATGCGGCGAAGCACATCCGGATGCGCGTGCTGCAGCGGTATGTCCACATAGGATAGGATCTGGGGATAGGTGCACATCACGTCGATGAGGCGCGGCGTTATGTACCCCGGGAACGCATAGAGCACACGAATCCACGGCACATCCGGGACGGCTGCCACCAACGCAGTGAGGAGCTCTGCTAGACCATCCCGTTTCCCGAGATCATAGCCGTAGAAGGTCGAATCCTGGGCAATCAGGTTGATCTCCAGGACACCCAGGGACTGCAGCGCCCGCGCATCGGCCACAATCGCATCCATCGTGCGGCTCACGGTCGGTCCCTTGATGGACGGGATCGCACAGAAAGCGCACGCACGGCTGCACCCATCGGCGATCTTGAGGAAAGCACTGCGCCCCGAGAGGACATACCCCGGCGCCTCCACCTCCTCGGGAAGCATAGCCAGGCGGTCTTCGACCAAGGACGCTGTCGATCCAAGGGGTGCCGCAAGCACGCGGCGGGCCAAGGAGACGATCTCACCCCACGAACGGGTCCCCAACACGGCATCAATGCGCGGAACGGCCTCCAGCAGGTAAGCCGGCTCGCGCTGCGACCAACAGCCGGCGGCGATCAGGCGCTGGTGCGGCATCATAGCCTCGGCTAATTCATCCAGCGTCTCCATCGACTCCTGTCTGGCGATATCGATGAAGCCGCAGGTGTTGACGATCACCAAATCCGCGGCATCGAGGTCTAGGGTGTAGTCCATCCCCGACCGCTGCAGGAGCACCGCCATCGCGTTCGCGTCCACGGTGTTCTTGGGGCATCCCAGAGAGGCGATGTAAAAACGAAAGGGGCGCTGGGCGCCCCTTGTGGCTGTCCACATGGGCTTACTCACGGTGCCTCCGGCGACATCTCCCCCAACGACGTCTCACCTTGCGGCGTCCAGGCCCGCCGGACGACCTCATCTTGGCCACCCAACGTGCCCCAGTCCGTCCCATTGACGTAGAGGCGGAAAGCGGCCCCGTTCCCGGTGTTGACGATGATGATCTCCTCCGCCGTGGCCTCAACGATCTGTTGGGGGCCAGCGATCCCCTGAAAGACGACCGCAGCATCCGCCGAGACACTGACCCAGGTATGGTTCTCCGGCACTAGCCGCACGCGCACGGTGCCATCCTCGAGCACGGGGAAAACGGGCGTCGGCTGCACCGTGGGTGACGGGGTCACCGTCAAGGTGGCGCTGCCGGGGTTGTTGCTGGATTCGGACACGTTGGGCGTTGAGGCGCCGGCAGTAGGCAGAGCGGGCCCGAACTGGAGCCAGGCGAAACTACCCAGTGCGAGCAAGGCGAAGAAGACAAGCGCGCCGGCCAGGATCTGCAATAGCCCGCCGGAGGTATTGGCGCGAACGGCCACTTTCTCATCCTCCAGCGTTGGCGGCGGGGGTGCCCACGTACGCTCCCCGGGACGCGTCAGCATCTTGATCTCCGGGACGCGCGGCTGGACGGGATGCCCACTCAGCTCAGCGTCATAGCGGGCCAAGACCTCCTCAACCGGCATGCCCAGAAACCGGGCATAGTTGCGCAGGAACCCGCGCGCCTGGATAGGCCCGGGCAGGGCGTCGTAGTCCCCCATCTCGAGAGCCTGGAGGTAGCGACGCCGAATCCGCAAAGCACCGACCGCGTCGTCCAGAGCCACCCGCTGTGACTCTCGCGCGTGACGCAGCCACGCCCCCAAACTATCCGTCATTAGGCCTCTTCAGCTTCGACAACCACCTTGACGTGCCCGCGCACGCCCCCTTCGAGCTTGAGATCGACGGTGTGCTCCCCCACCTCGCGAATGGGCCGTTCCAGCGCCAACCAGCGGTGATCCAGCTCCCGCCCCAGTTCGCGCTCGAGCGCCTCGGTGATATCCGAGGACGTGATCGAACCGTAGAGACGGCCCGTCTCGCCGGCCTTGACCTTGAAGGTGAGCGTCGTCTCCTTGAGCATCTCAGCCAACGCAGCGGCGCGCTCGCGTGCCCGCTGCGTGCGCAGCTTCTGAGTCTCCGCATACTGCTTGGCAGCCTTGATGCGCCCCTCCGTCGCGCGGACTCCTAACTCCCGCGGCAGCAGGTAGTTTCGCGCATAGCCATCGGCCACATCAACCACTTCCATGGCCTTGCCGACCCCTGGCACATCCTCTTTTAGGAAAACCTTCATTGAAATCCTCCCGACCCAGATAGTGGTGTTTCACGTGAAACACCCTCATGATAGCAAGAGCTGGCGCTGAGACCAGGCCTGCATTACGACCCGTGAGAACGCCCGCACGCCCCGCTTCCAGGAAGGTGCATCGTGGCTTCTAGACATACGAGACACCTATGCCGCAGACTCTCCAGGCGCAGACGGATCTCCACCGCTCCGGCAGGCAGACCGGCGCCAAGCACCGGGTGATCGAAGTTGCCCTATCCCAGTAACCGGGTCTGCACCATCAGTAAGAAGCGGTAGAGGCGCTGCAGTAGCGTCGGCTTCTCAATCAGGGACATCCCAGCCTGATAAGTCGCGAAGCCCTCCTGCCGGCGCCCCGACTTAAACATGGAGATCCCCAGCGCCATCAACGTATCGCCCTGCTTCTGCCGGTCCCCTAGCTCCTGGAAGTGCGAAGCCGCCGTGCTCCAGGCCTGCTCCGCCTCCTCCCGCCGCTTCAGCGACGCATAGACGCTGGCGAGATTCCCTAACGCCTGCGCCTCGCGGTTCTGGTCCTCCATCCGGACAAAGATGCGATGGGCCTCTTCGAGCGCGACCAGCGCCTCATCCCACCGTCCCTGCTTGCGCCGGATGATGCCGATGTTGTTCAGCATCTCCCCGACTTCGGCCTCGCGGTCGGCCTCGGCGAAATACTCCTGCGCCTCACTGAACTTGCGTACCGCCTCGTCGTACAGCCCTTCTTGGAACAGCCGCAGCCCCTCTTCTTGCAGGTCCTCAGCTTGAGACTCAGCCATAGCGCTCCTCTTCACGGTTGCGATCAGTAGGTGATCTCCAAGATGCCTTCAGCGATGGTACGCAACTGCCCGGCGGGCATCTCTGACAGCTTCATCGCCAACTCAAGATAACTCCGGTTAATGGGTTTCAGCACAAATGCCCGCAGATCTCCAGGCAACGCCTTGAACTGCTCGAACTCCGCATGGAACTGATGCCACAGGCCGACCTCACTATCGTGGTCCATAAAGGTCTCGAGCGTCACCCCCATTCCCCGGCAGAGCACCTCGAGATCCGCAACGGGGATGGGACGCCTGCCGTACTCATAATCGGAGATGCTCGACGACGAGCAGCCTAGGAGATCCGCGACATCCGACTGGGTGTAGTCCTTCTCCAGCCGCAGTTGACGCAGGCGCGCACCGACGATGCGATGTCGCAACGGCAGGAATAGCTCCGGATTCGGTAGCCGCGCCTCGCGGGTCTCTTCATTCAGAGAGGCCGTCGCTTGGAACGTGCTCAGCGGCACCTCAAGATAGCGGGCCAGAAGCTCCAGCTCCGGCAGAGAAATCGCCCGAGTCCCGTCCTCGTAGCTGGCAAAGCGCGTGACGGAGACACCCAACACCGCGGCACAGTCACGCCTCGAGGCTCTCACCTGATCTCGGACGCTGCGAATCAATATACCCAGAATCCTGTTGCGTAACTCGGTGACTTCTTGATCCGCCATAGCAGCTCCTTCGCGCGCGCCAGATCTAGAAAAGATGCGCAATAACATATATAGTGCAATTATACGTGGATGCCACACGAACTGCACATACTGAGCACCAACCATTATAGCATAGGCGCAACGGTGCAACAATCGGCGGACAGCGGTTATATTTCGGGATGTGGAGAAGTTATCCACACGCGCGCATGCCCCAACAAATTGGCGTCATAGGGCTCCCTACCCCCTAGGACTGGGGATTTGGCGTCCAGGACTAGAAGGGCGGGGCGGGCAGGAGATGACCAGACTGTGGAAAACCCCCCTGTTTTCCGTGGATAACTAAGTCAAACCGGGGAAAACCGCCCCTATTTCCCACCGCGCTCTCCTTGGACCAGGCCTTTGTGCACAGGCCCCAGCGCGGGGATTAGAGGGCCTGTGAAAGCTTCCCCACCACAATCCCCAGCCCATGCGGACGTCGACCGCGGAGATCTAGGGGCAGCCCACCAAGGCATACCCGAGATATGGGATGCCGCAGGGCTTATCCACACAATCCCATGCTCTACTACGGTTACTATCTCTTTGATTCAAAT
>JAFGNI010000148.1 GCA_016927095.1 Anaerolineae bacterium
CCATCTGCTTCGCGGCAAGGAGCAGATCCGCAAATCGAAGGTCGTCGCGATGGCACGCCAGGTCCTCGCACCCCACCGCATCCCGGCGCGCCTGTACATGGTGTCATCGGCACCCTTTGAGGCCGCGATGGCGCCCCTGGACTCGCGCGTGGCCACCGTGGTCTTCCGCCGCTTCATCATGCGCACGGCGGAGCGGATCGCGCGCCATCGCCGGGAACAAGCGCTCATCACCGGCGAGAGCGTTGGACAGGTCGCCTCGCAGACCCTGAAGAACATCAACCTGATTGCCCGCGCCACACACCTGCCCATCCTCCGGCCCCTGATTGCGATGGATAAGATCGAGATCATCGCGCTGGCGCAGCAAATCGGCACCTACGCGCTCTCCATCCAGCCCTACCAGGACCCATGCTCCCTTCACGCCCGCCATCCCGCCACCTGGGCCAAGATGGAGGACGTGCTCGCCGTGGAGGAGGCCATTGACATCCCCGCGCTGGTGAAGGAGACCCTCGACCACCACGTAGAGGAGATCAGGATCGGCTTCGGGGCGGGCGCAGGCGGCGAAAGTCACGAGTCCTGATTCAGGGTCGCGCTTAGCGGATGGCTGCGCTGAGCGCAGCCATGAATCAAGACTCATGACTTTCGACTTCCGACTTCCGACTCCCGACTTTCGACTTTCGACTTTCGACTCTCCTAGCTTCCACTATACTACTGAGGCGGGAAACGCTCATGGAGGTTAACTAGAGATGGATGTCCGCACCTTCCTCGCCGAGCTGGATGCCGCAGCCGAGCTACTGCACGTCACCAGCCCGGTCTCGCCGACCTTCCAGGTGGCGAGTCATATCGCGCAACACGATGGGCAACCGGTCCTCTTCGAGGCCCTGCCCGGCTTCCCGGGCTGGCGCCTGGCCTCGGGTTATGTGGCGCAACGATCACACTTCGCGCGGGCCGTCGGCTGCGACGCTGCGGAGCTGATCGCGCGCATGACCGCCGCTCTGGAGAATCCGATGCGCCCACCGGTGACCACAGACGCACCGTGCCAGGAGGTCGTCATCGAGGACGTCGACCTGGCACGTATCCCCATACCCCGGTACCATCCGCTCGACGGCGGCCCGTACATCACCGCCGGCGTCTCAGTGATCACAGATCCGGAATTCGGCCGCAATGCCTCATTCCATCGCCTGATGGTGATCGGGCGCGACCGGTTCGTCGGGCGCATCGTCGAGCAACGGGGCACGCACACGGCCTGGTCCAAAGCGCCCGACGGCCTTCCGATGGCCGTCTGCGTCGGGCTCCCCCCGCATGTGCTGCTGGCGGCAGCCCTCTCGCCGTCCAAGGGCGTGGATGAGCTCGCCATCGCGCACGCCCTGGCGCCGACCCCGACGGCACGGGCCAAGACAGTGCCCCTGGAGATCCCCGCCG
The DNA here is from genome assembly GCA_016927095.1 of Anaerolineae bacterium. The sequence continues at coordinate 1,420 of JAFGNI010000148.1, forward strand.
ACGCGGAGCTGGTCTTTGAGGGCCGCCTCACCCACGCGTTCACGACAGAGGGGCCTTTCCCCGATCTCACGGGTACCATGGACGGCACGCGGGAACAACCGGTCTTTGAGGTGACGACCATTACACACCGGCGCGATCCGATCTTCCACGCCCTCCTGCCCGCCGGCTTGGAGCACAAGAACCTGATGGGGATGCCGCGCGAGCCGACCATCTACGCCGAGGTCAGCAAAGTCACCCATTGTACGGGCGTACGCATCACCCCGGGCGGATGCTCGTGGCTCCATGCCGTCGTTCAGATCGCACCGCGAGGTGCAGACGATGCGCGGAAAGCCATCGAGGCGGCCTTCCGCGGTCACAGCTCCCTGAAGCATGTGGTGATTGTGGACACTGATGTGGACATCGATAGCCCAGCCGACGTGGAATGGGCGATCGCGACCCGTTTCCAGGCCCATCGCGACCTGATCGTTGTCGAAGACCAACCCAGCTCAAGCCTCGACCCCAGTGCTCGCCAGGTCCCTGGACAGAAAGCGCGCACCACCAAGATGGGGCTGGACGCTACCATCCCGTGGGATGAGCCACGAGACGGATATCTCCGTGTGCGGTACAATGTGACACAGATCAAGGAGGGATAAGATGAACTTCCTGAACACGCTGAACCGCGTGGTGATTGTGATTGTCTGCCTGCTTCTGATCGCGGGACTGACGGCGCTTTTCCTGCTGCCGCAGATCGTCCTGGAGGGCCTCGGACGGTGGATGCTGGATTGGGGCAACTACTTCTATGGGCTGGACCCGTGGGTACGCCTGGGCATCGGCGTCATCCTAGCCATCGTCGTCGATCTGGTGCTGCTCCTCGTGATTTTCTTTGAGGTTCGCCGGAGCCGCAACCGCTTCATCCGCGTGCAACAAGTCGCGGGTGGCATGGCCAATATCAGCATCGAGAGCGTCGTCGAACTGCTGCAACATCGTCTGGACCCGCTCCCCGGCGTGATCGAGGTCACGCCGCGCATCCAGGCGAAGGGCAACCGTGTCTCCGCTCGGGTCGAGGCGGGCGTCAACCGGGGCACCAACGTCCCGCAGACGGCCAACCAGCTGATCAAGACCATCCAGTCCGTCCTGACCGATGAGTTGGGGCTCCAGATCGCGGGCCAACCGGAAGTGCAGGTCACCGTCGTGAGGCGGAAGGGAGAGGGCGCCCCGGCGATTCCTGCCGGCGAAGCCGCGCCACCGCCGCCCACCGCGACCTTCAGGCCCCCGTCCGCGGGGCCCACCCCTGCGGGGCCCCCACCGTTGCCGGAAGCGGCATCGACCGAAGTGGCTGACATGGAGATCGTGGCGCCCGAGCCGGCCGGCGACGAGGATGAGGCGTCCGGCACATCGTGAGCGATACCCTTAAGCTGACGCCAGAAGCGCTCGTGGAGGCACTGATCTTCGCCTCGCCCCGGGCTGTCCCCGTGGAGGATCTGGGCAATGCTACCGGCCTGACGATCGAGGAGACCGAGGCCGCGCTGGCCAACCTCGAGGAAGATCTGAAGACACGCGGGCTGCGGTTGCAGCGGAACCGGAATCGGGTGCAGTTGGTCTCCGCTCCTGAAGCCGCAGCCTGCATCGAGACGTTGCTGGGTCTCGATGTGCAACTGCGATTCACGCAGGCAGCGATGGAGACGTTGTCCATCGTTGCCTACGCCCAGCCCGTGACCCGTCCCCAGGTTGAGTCGATCCGCGGCGTGAGCTCTGACAGCACGTTGCGGACGCTGCTCTCCGCGGGCATGATCGAGGAGCGCGGGCGCGCAGAGACGCTGGGCCGGCCTATCCTCTATGGGACGACCTTTGAGTTTCTGCAGCAGTTTGGGCTCCAGCGCCTTGATGAGCTACCGCCCTTGGCGTCGAAAACCACGGCGGACGTTGAGACGGAGGGCGAGGCGCCGGAGTCACCTATCTGAGCTTTGGACCAACAGGCGAGCGCTCTCGGGTTCCAACGCCACGGCCCCACCCAGTGTTGTGGGACTGTGACGTGAAGACGCCTATGAACAGGCCAAACTCGCCCGCCGGCGGATGCGCCCTGAGGATGCTCCTCATCATGGGCCTCGTCCTAACCTTCCTCAGTGGCAGATCCGCTGTCCGTGCTCAGGCAACCGGCGACACCGTGGGCGTCTACTATGTCGGCCCCGAGGACCAGATCGCCGTGGCCCTTGACCGCGCCGGACCCTTTCTGGTCCGCGTCGACCAGCCGGATCTTGCGCAGGTGATCGTGATCAACAACGCTCCGCTGCGAGAGAGCCTCGAGGTCTTCAGCGCTGAGATCCAACAGGAGCGGGTGGGCCTCGTCCTCTTCTGCGGCAACTTCTTCCCCCAACAGGTCGACGACCTCCGGCTTCTTCTGGGATTCAGCACCTTTGGGTTGGACCAGACGGCTGCACCGTCACCGGTCGAGCCCGGAGGCGCAGATGACGTTCTGGGACAGGCCATCACGTGGCGCTCGGCCCCGGAGCTGCGCGCGCGCACGCTGATTACCAACCCCAACCTGCTACGGCCTGTCGTGACGACGCCGGACCTACAGGGGATCATCCAGCGTGTGCGTGGCCGGGATCAGACACAGGCCTTGATCGTCGGCGCCTGGTTGAGCCATCCGGCCAACGAGCTCTGGCAAGATTGGGCCTACTTCGACTACCTAGTCTACCGCCTGATCGCGGATGCCGCCGGTGCCGACCGCATCCTTTCCTACGTCGACTACCCACTGTCACCTGCGCCCGAGAGGACCCTCCGTTGGGGGATCGTGGGTGCCGGCGTCGGGTTCCTGCTGGCTGCGGGTGCGATCTACTACAGCGCGCGGCGGCGCCTCTACCTCCACCCTGAGCTATCGACGTCCTGGGAGCGTCTGACGGCGCCGGCGATGCCCCCAAGCCGCACCAGCGGAGATCGTGCCGCTGTGACCCAGGCTGCCATTGCACAAGGCAGACAAGAGACCTCAGAAGCGGGGAGACCGGCAGTGACTCCAGAGACCGCCGGCGCGGACCTTGCGTGGAAAGAGGCCGGATTTCACCGTCCGCTTGCAGGGTTCCTCACCTACCTGCCGCTGGGGTTGATCGTGACCGCTCCTTTGCTCTTCTACCAACTCCGGTTCCTGCCGGACATCCTGATGACGGACAGCTTGGGCTACGAAGCTTGGCAGACTGTGAGCCGCTGGACGCTGGCGCTGTGGACCGTGCTGGATGCCGGTGTGGGCGTGGCTGCGGTCCGCTACTACGCGATGACGCGCCGCCACTGGCCAAGCCAGGCCGTGAAGTACATCCAGTTCTATGTCTGGTGGCAGTTCCTCAGCGGCGCCGTGCAGGTCGGTCTCATCGCCATCCTGACCGTCGTCGCACTACCGGTCTTCGGCCTGGCGCATTTCAGCTACTACCTGCTCGCGCGTGCACTGCTCCAGTTCCCCGGATTCCTGCAGGTCTTCACGATCGCGTTCCGCGCCAGACAGCGCTTTGACTACGAACAGCTCCTGATCCTCTTCGGCCAACTCATCACGCCCCTGCTGCAGATCGGGTTCGTGGGGGCACTCCAGCCGTGGGCGCAAGCCAGTCTCGAGATCTCCGCCGGGATCAGCGGCGCGTTTGGACTCGCGGCAGGGCTCCTGGTGGGGCAGGCCCTGACCTTCCTCGTCGGTGTCTTGCTGCACCGGCGCGAGGGTGAGCCGCTGAGCTCTCTCTTTCTCCCCACGTTCAACGCACGGACTAGTAGCGAAATCCTTCGCTTTGGCGTCCCCTGGTCCATTGGCGCCGCGATGCCCGCGGTCGGCGCTGTCGTACTGCTCCTGCTCCTGAACCGGCTGCTGGCCCAACACAGCACCACGCCGACCGCTTGGTTCAACTTGATCGAGGTCACAGCTATGTTCGAGATCCTGCTCACCAGTTTTTACTGGGATCTCATGCCGGCCCTGTCGGAGGCCGCAGCCTTCCGGTACAAGACGCTCCTCCGCTACTATGTCAGCCAGGCCATCCGCTATGGGGGATGGTTCAGCTTCTACCTCTTCGGCTTGATCAGCGCGCTGGGCCCCGTCGTCATCAGCCTGTTCCCCTTGCCCAAGGCGGCCGCCCCAGCCGTCTCCGCGGCCCCGGCGTTCCTCGAATGGCTGGTCCCTTTGGCGGCATGGGGCGCCTTGCGCTGGGCAGCTTGGCTTCCGGACCGCATGCTGGAAGCGGCGGGAAAGCCTGGGGCCGTAGCCCTCCTGGCGACCGTCGAACAAATCCTGCGCATTGCCGGGGCCTATGGCCTGCTCCGGCTAGGCGGGAGCGTGACCGTGGGCGATCTCGACATCCGCCTGGGACTGGCAGGGCTACCTGCCGCCTACGCCATCGCCCTGCTGGTCCGGATCATCCTGGGACGCTGGCTCGGCGGTCGCTACCTGGTCAAAGCCCGCACCTACGTCTGGCAATCGCTGATCGTCCCGGGGCTCGCAGGTCTGATCATCTACCAGCTGCTTCAGGTTGGGGTGCCCTTCGTGTTGCCCGGATCGTGGCAAGGCGCCGCTGTCCTGGCGGTGGGGCTGGCGCTGCCGGTGTTGCTTGTCTACGGATTCCTGACCGCGATGCTTGGGGGATGGGATGACGGGGGGCTTGCCGACTTCCGAAAAGCCATGCGCATCAGCGGCATAGGCCGGCCCTTTGCCTGGCTGCTCTACGAGGTCATCGCCCTGGGCGCGCGATTCTCCCCGCTGCACGGTCGATTTCCCATGATGCTCTATGAGCTCGCCCAAAATGAAGCCCAGGCTCTTACCTTCGCCCGCAGCCAGGAGCAGATAGTGGGCGAATGAGAGAATGAGCGAGTCAGCGATAAAGCAATGAAGCGATGATGCGGCCCGACAGGGCGCTCACAGCCGGGCAACATCGCACTACGATCGATTGAGTTTGACCAGCCTCAAGGCCTGCGGACGATCGTGACCTTTGCGCCCTCGACGCGGACCCAATCGCCGGTTTCGATCGCATCGATGGGCACCTGATCGACCATCGGGATATCGCTGATGATGGCACCGACCGCGACAATCGGCTCACTCTCGGCGTTGATGATCGCAGCCGGCGCCAGCCCATTTGCCGCCAACTCGTACAGCACATACGACCCCACCGTGCTCCCCTTCCCCGTGGGGAAGACCAGCACCGTCCCGGCGACATTCGCCCCCTCCAGCGGATGCCCCCGCTCGATCACGATCCCCGTCTTGCCGTCGACCCCGCCGAGGAAACCGACCGGCTCCCAGGAGACCAGCGCCGGCCCCTCCGCAACGCCGGATTTGATGAGACGACCGGAATAGACGTCCGCTGGGAGGTCTGTCATAGGCAGTTCCGGGTTTCTCCTGCGCTCACGATGCACGATTCACCATTCATCTCAACACATCGCTGTCGCGCACGCAACCAACCGCAACGCACGACCCTGAATCGTGTAGGGTGAATCGTGACTGTCGACACGCTTCACCGCCATTTGCCTTCTACTGCCGCTGTAACACACGCCTCCACCGTCCCAAACACCGCCGCCACCTTCGCCAGATTGCGCAGGTAATAGGCGCCCTTGGCGGATGGGGTAGCCACGGCGTGGAAGCCCAGGTCGCGGACGGGCGCGATAGCCATGCAGGCGTCGGCGAAGACACGACCGCCGGCTGCCTCAATCGTGGCGACTAGCCCCTTGGCTGCAGCTAGGTCCCGCACCGGGCGGGCGCAGGTGATCCAGAGCGGCAGGCGCAGCGTCTGCCCGCGGACCAGGTCCGCGACGCGGGCGATCTCGCCCAGGGAGGCATGGGGACACCCAATCCAGACCAGGTCGACGGCATCGACGGGGTCGCTCAGCAGCGCGTAACCCGGCGCGAAGTCGTCGATCACCAACGTCGGCATCTGCGGGCCCAAGGCCGATCCGGCCCGTGCCTCCGCCGTCACACCCGCAACGTGGTAGAGCGCCACGGCGCCGGTCGCCGCCATCGCGGCCCCCAGCGCCTTGAGCTTCTCCTCGCGCAGGGGATCGGCGCGCGCGAGCGCAAGATTCGCGAAGTACGGCACCACGTTGCGCGCCTCCGGCGATGGCGCCCGGTACTGCCCCACCCAAGCTCCCAGCGCGCTGTAATCGGAGACCGTCTCCGGCTGGACCCTCACCTCAACCCGGAGCGTAGCGCGGCGGTTGGCATCCAGATGAAGGCCGTAGGCGCCGGTGCGACCCACGATGGCGGCAGCAATGGCACCGGGACCGCCCTCGCGGTTGGTGCGCGCCCCCAGGACGCTGTTGGCAAAGGCGACCGCTGAGGACTCAGCCCAGGCGATGTGGGCGCCCATCGAGGGACGGTTGCCGATCAGGTAAGGCGTGCAGGTGGGCACCGGTTCGCCCTCGCCCACGCCCATCTGCGCGAAGACCGCAACCACCTGCTTTTGCTTGCCGGCGAACGCGGGATCGAACCCCTGATCCTGCCACGCGCACATGTCCATCGCCGTCGGGTTGAGCATGGTGGGCACCCGGACGCGCGCGCCCTCTTCGGCCCACCGCCGCAGAAAGCTCAGCCCGGCATCGCCAATATTGCGGAAGGAGACCCCGGAGATCTGCACGCTCTCCACCGGGATCAGCTGCTCGGCGCCGTAAATCGCGCCCAGCGCGACCACAATCTCCATCGCGCGCCGTATCGCCGGCCCCGCCTCGCCATCCAGCCACGCTTGTTCCTCATACGTCAAGTGCATATCCGGATTCTAGTGTATCAGGGGAGCACAGGCAACTCTCAACTCACGTTATGTCGACAGCAAGGACACGACGCCAGTGGCGCATTCTGAGACAAACACGTCTACGCAGTCGCCGGGATAGCCTTCTCTACCGACGTCTATCGACCTCTTAACGGAAGACCGAGATGCCGTCACCGCTACATCAGCATCTGGCTTCTGTTGAGTGTCATCCCTAACAGGCCACGCCAGGCCCTGTCGTGGTGTTCCGGCAGTACGGTATCTTGTACG
>JAFGNI010000719.1 GCA_016927095.1 Anaerolineae bacterium
GCGGCTCCACCAGACACGCTGGTGCCATCGCCTACGTCATCGCCTACGGCGTCGCCGCCTTCTGCGACGGCTACGCGCGCACGGCCATCGCCCACGGCGCGTCCGACGACCCTGGTTGCCGGCGGGGCCAAACCCACGCCATCACCCTCGTCGACGGTTACCATCACGCCCACGCTGACGCCGACGCCACGACCGGTGACGGCAACCTCGTCGCCAACGGCAGGCCCCTCGTCGACGCCTGGGACGCCGGCTGTAACGGGTGCACTGGTGAGCTTCGAGACGTGGGGCACCTGGCGACGTGGCGACGAGCCCTACGGCGAGTTAACGCAGACGCAGGAGCAAGTGAAGGGCGGGCAATATGCGGCCAAGCTCGTCTATCAGTTCCCTGCGGTTGCTAACGACTATGTCGTGTTCACCCAGTCACGTGCGGTCTCGGGCCAGCCGGATACCTTCTCCGCCTGGGTCTATGGGGATGGCTCAGGACAATACCTGAACCTCTGGATTCGGGATGCGCAGGGCGAGATCTGGTCCGTGCATCTGGGAACGGTGGGTACTGCGGGATGGAGACAGATGGTCGGACGGCTGGCCGCGGGACTGCCGTGGCCCTCGGGACACATCGGCGGCCCGGATAACGGAATCGTCGACTACCCGGTGCAGTTCTACGCCCTTGTTCTAGACCGCCCCGCCGCCAACCCCGCTCAAGGCACGATCTATGTCGATGAGATTGGAGCGTCGACACAGGGAAGTTCGGCATTGCCGACTGTCGGGCCCACGACCGTGTCGACAACGGCATCACCCACACCGTCGCCAACGACGGCCGTTGCGAGTGGCGATGTGGGTCGCATCATCTTCACCGTCCAATCCGCCGATGGCTATTACCTTTACACCACCGATCCGGCCTGGACGCAGATGCTGGAGATCGGGCGTACCGATCTGGCTCAGTCAACCTGCGGCAGTGCAGCATCGGCCTCAACCCTGGATGGGCGGACTTTCAGCCTCTTCGTTCCCACACAGTGCGCGATCACTGAGCGCACTGATGCGTGTTCATCGCCGGATGCGAGCTATAAGTTGATCACCAGCTTCCAGCCAGACTACACCTACTCGGTCCTGCTGCAGAACGTGGCCAGTGCTACGGAGACGTTTGTCTATCAGGGGCGCCTCAACGACGATCTCGGCATTCAATGGGCCAGAACGAGCCAGCACGTCTACTTCGGAATTGATACGGCGATCCACGTTGTAGGTCTGGGCGGCGACTACCTGCAGGTCGTGTCGCAGTTTGACCCCGGGGCGGGGACGAAGCCGACGTTCACGCCCGATGGAACCGCGATCTTCTTTATGAAGCCCTCGGGTGGCCTGGGGAATTCGGATGTCTTCATCGTGAACGTGGATGGAAGCGGGGAGCGTAACTTGACCAATGCCGCGGCGACCCAGAAGCTGTGCCCGCGCTGGCGTTTCTAGGGATCGGCTCCGGAACAACGACCGACGGGGAGAGAGACTATGTTGGAGACCGGAAGTGTCGCTCAGGAACGCTATCGCATCGTGAGATTGTTGGGACAGGGCGGGATGGGCTCGGTATACAGGGCCTGGGACCTGCGCCTCAAGGTGCCTGTCGCCCTTAAGGAGCTGCTTCCTCAGCCTGGGCTTGACGCCGAGATGCTGGGGGGCCTCCGCGAGCAGTTCGAGCAGGAGGCGGGCGTGCTGGCCCGGCTCAACCACCCGAACCTGGTGCGTGTTACGGACTTCTTCGAAGAGCAGGAACGCGCCTACCTGGTGATGGACTTTGTCGAAGGTCGTAGCCTCGCCGATGTGATCATCCAGGACGGAGCGCAGCCCGAGTCGAGGGTGCTGGGGTGGGGGCGTCAGCTCCTGGAGGCGCTGGAGTACTGCCACGCCCACGGGGTGGTACACCGCGACATCAAGCCGCAGAACATCATCGTCAAGCCTGACGGTGCGGTGGTATTGGTGGACTTCGGGCTGGTCAAGCTCTGGGACCCCAACGATCCGCGGACGCGGACCGTGATGCGGGGAATGGGCACACCGGAGTATGCACCCCCTGAGCAGTACGGCGCGGCGACGGACCACACTGGGCCGGCGAGTGACATCTACAGCCTTGGCGCCACGCTGTATCACCTGTTGACAGGGCAGGCGCCGCCGACAGCAACGGAGCGTATGGCGATGCCCGAGCAGTTCAAGCCCCTGCGCCAGCTCGTCCCCACTGTGAGCAGCCGGGCTGAGATGCTTGTGATGAAGGCGCTGTCACTGTCGGTTAGTGAGCGCTGGCAGACGGCAAGGCAGATGCTGGAGGTGCTCGTGTCCGGGCCGCTGCCCACACCTGGTCAGGGAGCGCTGCCCAGGACACGGTTGGCCCAAGCCCCGCAGCCCGGGGGAGCCTCGCGAGCTCGTGTGGCTGAGCCGGCGGGGCAGACGCCGTCGCCTTTTGTGACCAATGGCGTAGACCTGCCACCCGCTCGCCCCATAGCTGGTGGCGCGAGGTCGCGTCAGCGCCCGAAAGGGCTCTGGTTGGGTCTGGCCGGCCTGGCCGTGTTATGCATCGCCCTGACGTGCGGCAGTTATCTCATCGGCAAGCCAATCCTGGAGGGTATGCGCTCGGCGACAGACACGCCGGCGGCATCTGCGCCGGCTACCGCCACGGAGCA
>JAFGNI010000720.1 GCA_016927095.1 Anaerolineae bacterium
GGGCGGCGGCTCGCCTCTTGCCCACGGCATCCAAGGGGCTAGATGCTCCCAACTTTCCCTGAGCGCCGTGTTCAGGCGTGGGGCGTCGGCGGGCTGCCAGCACCGCAGCACCAGCCGCTGGGTCTCAATCCGGTACGCTGGACCCAAGGCAGTCCGGTCGTTCATCGTCTCGCTCCTGGTTGGCGTCGCTAGAAGTCGGTGCCCAGTTGCTCTGGCTCCTGCTGCGCTAGGTTACGCAGATAGGCACAGTAGGCATTGTGGTCAGAGTGAGCGGCGGTCTCGAGCAGTTGCTCCGGGCCAATATAGCCTTTGCGATAAGCGATCTCCTCGATACACCCGACCTTGAGGCCCTGCCGGTGCTCGATCGTCTGCACGAAGTCGCTGGCTTCGAGCAGGCTCTCGTGCGTGCCCGTGTCCAGCCACGCGAAACCACGCCCGAGGAGTTGAACCCGCAGCTTACCCATTTTGAGGTACTCGTTGTTGAGATCGGTGATCTCGTACTCGCCACGTCCCGATGGCCGGAGCGACTTGGCCAATTCCACGACCTGCGCGTCGTAGAAGTAGAGCCCGGTGACAGCGTAGTTGGATTTTGGCTGCTTAGGCTTCTCTTCGATGCTCAGTGCGTTGAAGTCGCGATCGAACTCCACGACACCATAGCGCTCAGGATCCTGGACGTAGTAGGCGAAAACCAGGCCGCCATCGGTGAGTTTGCCAGCTTGATGCATAATAGCGCCCAGTCCGTGCCCGTGCAGGAAGTTGTCTCCTAGCATCAGTGCGCATGGCTCACCGTTGATGAAGTCCTCGCCGATGATGAACGACTGGGCGATCCCTAGTGGCTTGGGTTGAACTGCATACTCGACGCGCATGCCTAGCCGTTGGCCGTCGCCGAAGAGATCCTGGTACAGTGAGATGTGCTGTGGCGTGGAGATGATCAGGACTTCTCGAATATCGGCCTGCATCAAGACCGATAGCGGATAGTAGATCATCGGCTTGTCGAAGATAGGCAGAATCTGTTTTGAAAGCGAGATTGTCAGCGGATAAAGGCGCGTGCCCATGCCGCCGGATAGGATGATGCCCTTCATCTGGATTCCTTTCTGGGAGCGCCCGGCGTATGGCTGCCCCCACGCTAGAGTAGTACCTGGATTGCGAAGTCTGCCTGCTTGCGCAGCGATGGGTCACTTGAAGGCTAAGCCCCGACGCCAGGTGACTGTGTGATCTCGGCCAGTCTGTAGAAGAACGCGCGCTTGAGACCGGTGTTGATCGACCAGTTCACAGGCACCGTCTGATAGCCGGTCAGGGCCTCATAGGTCGTCTCCCGCCCATGCTGGGTCCATTCGTAGCGGCCATGGTCCCAGCCACCGCAACCGTAGCCCTGGATATAGAAGCCCCAGCTCGCATACTCGTCAACGGCTGCCTCCAGATTGTTGACATACATCGAGTCTTCGTTGATCAGGATCGGGCGGGGGTTGGCGAGAAATGCCTTTGACGCTTTGACCTGCTGCAGCTCATAACGCAGCTTCTTGGGCCACGCGTCATTGCCGTGAGGCAGGTAGAAGTCCTGGACCTGCTGCCACCGGCCATCCACCAGCAGGTTTCCAGGCATGACACTGGCGCCTGCCAGCAACCGTCGCCCGTTCAGCGTCATGTGCTGAACGACCTCTATCAGCTCGTGGATGCGGGCGGATTGTGTGAGCCCATCGCCTTGGGTGAACTCATTGTACACGTCGACGAGGATGTTGCCGTATCCGGTCTCGAGCAGCCAGTTGGTGGCTTCCTCGGCGGCACGGCGGATCGCGGCCTCTCCCGCCATCTTCTGTACCTGTTTCCAGTAGAAGTAGTTGACGATCACGACGATCCCTGCCTCGTCGGCAGCTGCCAAGATCCGGGCAAGCCGGTCCATGTAGGCTGGCTTGAGAGAGCCGTCGGGTCGGAAGGCGGAGTTGACATAGTGATCGTAGATCTCTGGCAGGTAGATCGCGCCACCTCCCTGCAAGCCCACGGTAACGCCGAGGAGACCGTAGCGGCGGTACTCCGGCAGCATCGCACAGAACTCGTCAGTGTTGCGATCAGGGTCCCAACGACCCGTGTCCGGGTAGCGCCAATTGCCGACGGTGTCGGGATTCTCATCGTCGAAGATGGCCTGGACCATGCGGCTGTTGAAGAGCAGGCCCTCGATAGGCCGGCCCAAGTGACCCAAGCCTGCGTAGGTTGGCTGACCGTTGATCAGGAACTTGGTGCCGTCAATCTGCACGTTCGTTTTCATCACGCTTCCTCAGTTGTCCAAGATGACACCGTCTTTGATCAACGCGGCTCGCAGCGCGGTGTAGGGGAGCTCCCGTGTCGTGCATCCAAGGTCGGCACAGAGCGCAGCAGCCGTGCCTGCAGCTTGCCCCTGGCCCATACAGGCGACCGTGTTCCGCGTCGACATATGCGCGTCGTGGTCTGAGGTGATCATCATCCCTGCTGCCAGGAGATTGTCGATGTCCGCAACGCGGAGGGCGCGATAGGGAATGCCGTAGGTGCCGCCGTCCTTGATCTGGAGGCGGGGTGCGCTATCGTGAAAGCCATAGGCCATGACATCATCTTCAAAGTGGCGTCCTTCGAGGACATCGTCGCGGGTGATGTCGTAATCGCAGCTGACCAAGCGCCCGCGCCGGATCGTGAGCGACGGGCTCGTCCGCGCGATGAAGGCCTTCTCACAGCCGGGGACATACTGCCGGAAGAGCTCAACAGCCTTGGCCTGACGGCGGCGGAGTTCCACCTCCGCCCTGGACGCTGCTGCGCAGTCCGTTGGGCTGACGTCCATCTTGTAGTTGATCTTGATAAACATGAAGTAGTCGTCGTGGACGGTGGTCGTTACCATGGACATGCCGATCTCGGCGGCGCCTTCTGCAAAACCTGCAGGCATCGCAGTTGGCCGGCCATCGAGCCTGACGATCTGGTCGTCCTGGCCATCGCGCCAGCCACGGGCGTACTGGGTGAGGGCGCCGTGTGTGACGAGGAAATCGTGATAGGCTTCCATGCTGACGTTGGCGAGGCCGATGCTGTTGACGACGGGATAGTCATTGGGCTCTGTGTAGGCGGCACCCGCGCGTGCGCACAGGTCGGCATAGCCCGTAGTGTCCACGAATGCCTTGGCCATCATCACGCCACGTCCCTGATGGCTCTCTGCGATGGCACCTTTCACATGGCCATCTTCTACGATGGCGTCGACCAGCATCGTGTTGAGTGCAAGATGTACGCCGGCCTCCTCCAGCATCGTGAGGGTGACCAGTTTGTAGATCTCGGTGTCGATCGCCGTGCAAACTGCGTCGTAGTCGTAGCCGATGAGCATCTTGGCATGGCCGGATGTGCCGCCGGCTGCGGCCAGACGATCGATGATCTCTTGGGGGATGCCTTTGACCACCTGGCGCTTCTGAACACCGGGGAATGCTTTCCAGAGATTGTAGAAGCTGTGAAGGGCCGTGCCGCCCTCGACGGCGATGCCGCCGGTGTAACCCTTCAGCTCGATGAGCGCGACTTTGGCTCCCTGGCGAGCAGCTGCTAGCGCTGCGACGACGCCGGCTGTGCCGCCACCTGCGACGACGACGTCGAAGCTCTGGACAGAGGTTTGCTTTGTGAGTTCTGTGTATGTCCTCATGCAGTCCTCCAAGGAATGCCGGTGAGCAGGATAGCTCCATGTCCTGTTCTGTGATCTTCTTCTGGCGGCACGATTCGCGCTCGTGCTGATACGTGCATCGACCGGCCAACCGTGAGACGCCGCATAGTAGGGGCGTCCTCCTTGGTGAGTATAGCTTTAAAGGCATGTCAGGTCAAAGCATGACTACGTTGGCGAAAGTCGCAGGGGGGTGTACAATCGGCAGGCAGTCGTCAGATTCAGGTGTTGGGGTGACCTGAGGTGAGGTGGCGTGTGCCTGGTATGCTGTGGGTGGCGATCCTTGCTAGCAGCACAGCGCTCGTTCTGCTGATCGTGGCCGTTGTAGTAGCGGCGCGCAGCAGTGCAAGGGAAAGGGTGAACGACAGCACGGCCGTTGAAGGGGGCTCGGACGTGTTGTATGAATCCCTCCCGCGCGAGGCACGCCAGTTTCTCGTTGCTGCCGTGCAGGCTGATACGATTGTGATCGTCATCGGCCCACGCGGCGCCGGTGTCCTGGACTTCCTGCGTGCATTGGCTTCGCCGATCCGTGGACGCAAACCTCTCGTGAAGCTCAGCCGGCCCGCAGCGATGTTGAGCCTAGTCTCACGCAGGCCATCGTGTCTCGCCTATCTCGAAGCGCCAGGTCTCGTGACGGGCATCGCGAAGATGCGATCGATGGTGGCCGAGGCCAGTCCATCCCTCACGCCGCGGGAAGTCTGGCAAGCCATTGAGGCGAGCCTCGACCTCTGGGTGATCGTCCGACCGGTGGATCAGGAGCGCGTCCGGGTGGAGACCATCGCCGAACCAGCTTGGCACGGTCCCGAAGACATGCTGGCTGATCATACTCTGGCGACTGTTGTATTCGGTTGGGATGAGGCATCACAGACTCTGGCGGCGACGGGAGTTCGTCCTGCGGTGCTCAGCCGACTCCAGCGTTCTGGGATCCTGCTCCCCGATCATCTCTTTGCCCCCCGGCCCTGAATGGTCTGGGCCGTTCTGCCAAACCACATGCTGCTGTGTTCCATCGGAGGCCATACGCCGTAGCATCCGGCGCACCTGACGATCCGGCGCATCGTGCAAGGCGGTGCTCCCAGCGATGTGGTTCGGTACTCACACCTCACGTCCCTTCTCGTCAAGCTAGGGGTGTTGTCCTATGGAAGAACATATCAGTGCCGGCAAGCTGCCAGACGATCCCGAAGCCTTCGCCAGATATTGGTGCAGGCTTGTGGAGGGCTAGATGCGCTGGGCACCATTTGCACTGGAGCGGTTCTTCGCGCGCTATGAGTTCAGCATCGACTATGTCCTCTGCGCGTCCGACTGCGAGTCCATGACGTTGGGCGAGCTGTTGGCACTCGAGCCTGGCGCAGCCGCGGCCTTTCAGGAGCTGTGGCTAGGTTACACGGAGTCTGCTGGAAATCCCGAGTTGCGACAGCAGATCGCGGCGATCTATGAGAGCATCGAGTCCGATGAGGTCCTCGTCCACAGCGGGGCGGAGGAGGCGATCTTCCTCCTGATGCACGCCCTGTTGGAGGCCGGCGATCACCTCGTCGTTCAGTGGCCTTGCTATCAGTCGCTGGCAGAGGTGGCCCGGGGCCTTGGCTGCCAGGTACGTCGATGGTCAGTGCGGGCATCCGATGGCTGGGTGCTGGATCCCGATGAGCTGGAGCGCCTTGTCGATGGCGATACGCGATTGGTGGTCATCAATACGCCCCACAATCCCACCGGCTACCATATGCCGCCGCAAGTCTACGAGCGCGTGGTCGAGTTGGCGAATACCCACGGGTTTCACCTTTTCTCCGACGAGGTCTACCGTGAGTCCGAATACAAAGCCGGGGCCAGGCTAACAGCGTCCTGCGATCTAGGTGAGCGGATGCTGTCCCTGGGTGTCATGTCCAAGACCTACGGGCTGCCCGGATTGCGGGTTGGCTGGCTTGCCACGCACGATGCGGCGCTGTTAGCTCGGGTAGCGCAACTGAAGGATTACACAACCATCTGCAACGCAGCCCCCAGCGAGTTTCTGGCGACCTTGGCATTGCGGCACCGGGCGCGCTTGGCTGCTCGAAGCGTAGCGCTGCTCCGGCGAAACCTGGTAGCGTTGGAGGCCTTCATGGCCGCACACACGGAGGTCTTTGACTGGATCCGACCGCAAGCCGGCCCGATAGCATTTCCTAGGCTGGTCGGCTCCGCGGCTCGCGAAGGTGCTCTGGCCTTCTGCGAGCGAACGGCCACTATGTCGGGCGTCTTGCTTCTGCCTGGTGATGTCTACGATTCGCCCGGTCACGTGCGTGTCGGCTTCGGTCGGCGCGACATGCCGGCGGCGCTGTCGCAGCTTGACGCTCATCTATCCTGAGTGTTTTGGACTATACTGTTAGCGGTTTCTGGCATCTGCGACTATTAGGCCTGTCAACCCATGGATACGACGACTCTGATCACTAAGGTTCTGTTGCCTCGGCGCCGTGATGATGTTCTCACGCGCCAACGGCTGCTGAACCGTCTCTACGATATGGTGGACTACAAGCTGGCGCTTGTGTCCGCCCCGGCCGGGTATGGGAAGACAACCCTGCTGGTCGATTTCGCGACAGATTTGGAGCATCCGGTCTGCTGGTATGCGCTCGACGCCAGCGATCACGACCCCTATCTGTTCCTGCAGCGTCTTGTGATGAGTATCCGTCGTCGCTTCCCGGACTTTGGCGAGGCGACGCTGCGCGCGCTGGCCGCCGGGTCGGACCTCAGCGGCGGTGCTCCTGGTGTCGTGCGGATCCTCGTCAACGATATCGTGGCCCAGATTCCCAGGTGGTTTGTGGTGGTGCTAGACGACTACCATGCCTTGGGCAAATCCCCCGAAGTGGATGCCATCATCTCGAACTTCGTCGCCTATCAACGCGATCAATGCCTGACGATCATCGCCAGCCGGACGGTTCCGAACTTGCCTCTCATCATCCCGTTGGTGGCGCGCGGTGGGGTGGGCGGCATTGGGCATGACGAGATGCGGTTTGCGCTGGAGGAGATCCAGGAGCTCTTTGCCCATAACTACGGCACCAACCTTACGCCAACCGAGGCCAGTGCCCTCGCAGAGCAATCTGAGGGTTGGATTACGGGCTTGCTTCTGACAGCCTACACCCGGTTCCAGGGTGTGCTTCAGAGCTGGATCCGGGCACGAAGCTCGCAGGAGCCTGTTTACGACTATCTGGCGCAGGAGGTCTTTGCGGGACAGCCAGCTGGGATGCAGGAGTTCCTTGTCGTCACGTCGACACTGTCGGAGATGAACACGCGGCTCTGCAAGGAGATCTTGGGCATCGATGGCGCCGAGGAGTTCCTTGAGAGTGTTGAGACGCGCAATCTCTTTGTGACCCGACTCGAAGGGGACTGGTTCCGGTACCATCACCTTTTCCGGGACTTTCTGCAGAACCGGCTTCAGCAGCAGGACCCTAAGCGCTGGGCTGCCCTGCACCAGCGGGCTTCGGCTTGGTATGAGGCGAACGGCCAAGTGTTGTCGGCGGTGGGGCATTGCCTTGCCGCAGCTGCCTATGACGATGCTGCGCGGTTGATGACGGCGGTCGCGCGCGATGTCTACGTGGGGGGGCGCTTCACCACGCTGATGACCTGGCGCGAGCAGCTGCCGGACGGGATTTTGCTCGCTCATCCTAGGCTGGCGCTATTCCTGTCCCGGGCTGCGTACAAGCTGGGAGATCGCGACATCGCGCTGGCGCTGACGGAGGTAGCGGAGCGCGGCTATCGTGCAGACGGCGATGAAGAAGGGGTCTGCTATGCCCTGCTCCAGCGATGCGAAGTCTGGTTGGCGCAAGGGGAGCTGCGCGAGGCCCTGGCCCTCAGCCAGGAGACCTTGACGCTGATCGAGCGAAGTGGCGTGCCGGTGGCGTACGAAGCGCACCGTATGCTGGGTCGCACCTATGTTCGGCTAGGCGATCTGGCCAAAGGCCATGACCATCTTCAGAAGGCATTGGCGGCTGGCGAGCATCAGGGTAGGGACTACGACCGGGCGCTCATCCGTACGAGCCTTGCGCAATGCCTGGGGCTTCAGGGCCGGCTGGACGAAGCGGTGGACTTGCATCGTGAGGCTGTGGCGATCTGGCGACGCCTTGGTAGCGATGTCGGGCTGGCCGATGAGCTCAACGACCTCGGTTTCCACCTCTACCTACAAGGTGATTGTGACGAGGCGATGGGTTGCTTCCGAGAGGCCCTCGCCATCAGTCACGAGACTGGGCTTAGGGAAGCAGAGGCTGTCGCGCTGATTGATCTGGGTGAAATGGCCCGGGATGTTGGACGGGTTGACGAGGCGGAGAGCTTTCTCGAGAAAGGTCACGCGCTTGCCGTGGAGATAGGTGAGAGCTACCTGGCCTCCTA
>JAFGNI010000721.1 GCA_016927095.1 Anaerolineae bacterium
AGCTGGAGCTCCGTGAGTCCAGCGACCGATCGAAGGGGCACCAACCCCTCCGGTCGTAGGTTGACGCAACCTGACAAGTCGAGGGATGCCAGGTCCCCCAGTCCCGTAACGGCATCCAAACCGCGACCGGTGATGCCGGTAGCGGAGAGGTCGAGGCTGCGGAGCGCCGGGATCTCACCTACCCACCGCAGACCGCTGTCAGTGATGCCAGTCGCTGCGAGACCGAGGTGGGCAAGGTGCGGCAGTTGCCGCAAGCCGCGCAACCCTCTGTCGGTGATGGTGCTGCACCGGCCCAGCTCGAGCGATTCCAGTCTCTTGCAGCGCCCTAACGCAACAACGCCATCGTCGGAAAGCGTCTCAACGCCCCAGAGGTTGACCTCACGCAACGTTTCGCTCTCGCCAATGCGCTTCAGGCTCTCGTCCCCAATACGCGTGCGGCTGAGGTCCAGCGCCACGAGCCCCTTCAGGTCGAGGAGACGGCTGAGGCCTTCATCTGCAAGCGGGCTATAGCTTAGGTCCAGCCGGTGTACAGTGCCAGCCGCGGCAAGATCTCTAGCCAGCTCCGTTGCAGCCGCATCGTCCACCCGCGCGCTGATTCGTAGCTCTCCACTATCCGGCAGAACGACGTTGCCCGGTGTCTGCCCAATTGCTTCCCATGCCTGATCATCGGAAAGCCAAGGGCGGACATGGACCGTCGCCATCACCCCCGAACTGAGGACGCGTCCGGAAGCCTCCGTCTCCAGAGCCGACTCGAGAACCGCAGCACAGGTCTCGACCGCCCATTGAGCTGCATCGTTCGGAAGATAGTAGACATCCTGCAGACGCTGAGCCAGGCGAGCGATTACGAAGCCCCGCGGCATGACGGGTAGGGCCGATTGTAGTTCGTCGGCAACCCCCTCCCGCAGTGCCATCTCCACGAGGTTGATCTCGCCACGAAACTCGCCGCAGAGGTCCATCATCAGGGCGCGGCTACGCCGCGGATCCTTCAATATCGCCAGGCCGTACGATCTGACGATCTCCCTCAACACCTGACGCGGCTGATCATGCATACGGACGAAACACGTGTTTACTCTGTGGAAGCCCCATCGTCAGAGTCGACGAGATCCCGCAGTCGACCCTGTTTGGCCGGTTCTGAAGGGCCCTTGTGTTTGAGCTGCGCCAGCATCCGCGAGCGCAACACCGGGTCCGTCTCTGTGCCGCGGGCAGCCGCTTGCGCCGCGGCAGTCGCCGTCGTGTCCTCACCGGAGGGTTCCACCGCAACACCGGCTTCAGTCTCGGTGTCCACACCCTCTGACGTCTCGGGCACCGCAAGTCGAGCTTCACGGCCCGGTGCCTCCCCACCAGCCCCGCCACCACCCAAAGCGTCGGTCCGGTACAAGATGCCCAGTGTGATATCATCGCCACTGCCGGCTTCAGAGGCCTCGCGCAGCCAGTCTCCCAGGCTTTCCACGACAGCCTTGACACCGTCGCGACGCAGGATCTCAAGGATGTCCGAGCCGACCCGTACGAACGCAGCATCATTGACAAAAGAGTTGGCGTAGCCATCCGTTGCCGCCAGAATCAGTGCCGGCGGTGTCCCATATCGCGCCTGAAAGTGAAGCCTGACCTCCTGCCAGGCGCGATCCATGCATAGAGAGGTCGTCTCATTAGCGATAAGTCGGCTATCGCGGGGAAACGGACGACTGACAACTCCCGCATCCGTAACGGTCAGGATGTCTCCATCGCCTAGCTGGAGGAAAAGCAGGAAATCACGCTCAACTAGCACCCCGATCGCGGTCGCGCCATAGGCCAACCGAGGGTTCGCAAGTACCTCTTGCTGACCACGATCCCCACGCTGCGCGACAAGCCGCGACAGCTCTTCGTCACTGAAGGGATCTCGCTGGAGGTCTGCCTCGACCGCGTCCTGCCAGCGGCGGACCAGTTCCCGTGGCAGGCGCTCTTCCGACACCCGCTTGATCGCGGACAGGTTCGGGGTCCGGAGCTGACCGTCGACCAGTTCCCGCATCAGCTCAGCTACCGTCGCTGCCGCAAACCGCGACCCGCGGTCACTTCGGAAGCTCTTGGCACTGCCGTGACCATCTGACACCGCAAGAATCAGCGGAGGGCCGCTCCCAGTCGCAGGCAAGCAGGTGAGCGCGTCCTGGTTAGGCAGGCCGGCACGGTGGTGCGAGGCACCACGAACCGATTGGCCTATCATGCGCCACAGCGGTTCCTGCGTCATTGCCACACCCAGCCCCGCGCTACCAGACGTCGTCAGCGGATACTGGACCGTTGTCGTCCCCACTTGCCGGTGTGACGGTAGGCACTGCAGGAACAGGGACGTTGGTCGTTGCAGGCGCTCCTGCCGACTGGCTCGCTGGAGAAGAGGCCGACTTCAGGACGGCGGTCGACACCCACTTGATGTAGTTCACCAGCGACTCCGGGTTATTCGCCTGCAGCGGCTTGATCTCCACGTGGCCGATGAACTTCTGAAGCACATCGTAGTCGGCGTCCGAGCCAATCGCGATCGCGATTCGCACCGCTTTCTTACCCCACGGCTGGTCCATCAGCTCCTGCAGGCCCTTCTCAAAGCTGTCGGTCGGCTGACCATCGGAGATCAGCACCAACACCGGCGGAAGAGCTCGATCCGTCATCGGGGGGATCTTGAGCTGCTCCGCAACCATCGACAGAGCCTTGCCCATATCGGTCACCCCGTCAGCCTTAAGGTCAACCCACTTGAAATCCTCCACTGGTGTGGGTTGCGAGATATGCCATTGCGCGCCGCTCGCGAACTTGATGGCCCTGACCAAGACCTGAGCGTTGGGATTCTCGGAGGCGACCTTCTGCATGTGCGGGATCGCCTCACGAATCGCCACGTTGAGGGCCTGTATCTTGCCGTCAGTCTTCATCGAACCCGAGCAGTCTGCGATCCAGATGAAATGCAAGGGTCTCGTCGCTAGTTCACCACCAGGTCTTTTGCTCATCCTGCCCTCCCTATTGTGCTTTGGCGCTAGTGCCGTGCTGTGAGGCCCAGGCACTCAGCGAGGCCACTGCCAGCGCAGCAGATTCATCACCCAACGAAGGCCACAACTACCTGCAGTATAGCCAGCTACGTCGCCTAAGTCAAAAGTACCTAACTTAACGAATACGAGTTTCGGCCAAGAAGGTTGCAGATCAGGGCAAACTCCCTTCACATCGGAAAGTCAGAGTAGTCCGTTTGCTCTCCTCTCCGTTTGATGTATGATAGATAGGGTATC
>JAFGNI010000722.1 GCA_016927095.1 Anaerolineae bacterium
GAGGTACGCCTGAGCGATCGCGAGATCGAGGATATGTTGCACCAGGCGCGCATCGCGATCAACGGTATGGCACAGGGACAGCGTGCCCGTGAGCTGATCCGCCAGTCGGACATCGCCTACCAGGTCTATCAGATGACCGCCCGCTTCCAGGCCGCGCGCGAAGAGGCGGACATCATGACGGCTTTGACGGACACGTTACCGCATTTGGGGATCCGCCACGCTACGGTCGCCGTTTACGAGGAGGACGGCGATGATCCGGTGGCGTGGAGTCTGGCGCAGACAGTGCCAGGTGACGCAGCCCAATCACACCGCTTTCGCAGTCGTGAGTTCCCGCCGGTAGGGTTCTACCCGCCCGACAGCCCTTTCCATCTGGCCTTGACCCCGCTGTTGTACCAAGGGCAGTCACTCGTCGGCTTTGTGGCTTATGATATGGGAAATCTGGACCTCTGCGCCGACATCACGTGGTTGTTGGCATCGGCGTTGCACGGACTGCATGCGTATCGGGCTGCCGTAGAGGCCCGGCAGTTGGCAGAAGAAGCTAACCGCCTGAAAGGCCGTTTCCTATCGATGGTCAGCCACGAGCTGCGCACACCCTTGAACCTTATCTCGGGGTTAAGCGATCTGCTGTTGCGGGAGTCCGGTGGTGAAGTGCGAGAGGCAGACAACGAGATGCGGGAGGACCTGGAGCGGATCTATATCAATGCTCAGCATCTGGATGATCTCCTGCGAGATGTGCTGGACCTGGCCCGCAGTGAAGCCGGACGGCTGCATCTGATCTATGAACCGCTGGATATCCGTGAGGTGCTGGAGCCGGTATCCGTAATTGCCGAGCTGTTGGTGCAGGAAAAAGGCCTGACGTGGCGCGCCCAAATCCCCGGCGACTTGCCCTATGTCCTGGGGGATCGGACCCGCTTGCGACAGGTGATTCTGAACCTCGTCAATAACGCGGTCAAGTTCACGTCGCACGGAGAGATTACCGTGTGCGTTGACGTACAAGGCGAATTCCTAAGGGTGGCAGTGCGGGATACGGGCCTCGGGATCCCACGCGAGGAGCAATCTGTCATCTTCGATGAGTTCCGCCAGTCCGAGCGGACAACGGGCCGCGGTTATGGCGGTCTCGGCCTCGGCTTGGCAATCTGCAAGCGGCTGATTGAGATGCATGGGGGCGAGATCGGCGTGCATTCGTCAGGAGGAGAGGGAGATGGCTCGGAGTTCTTCTTCACGCTGCCGGTCGTCGCGAGATCAGGCGTACCCTCGGAGTGCAAAACTACGGGGGAAACTGAGCGTCCTGTCCTGCTGCTGGTTCGCGACACACATAGCGCTCAAGCGCAGCAGATGCGGTGGCTCGAGAAGCGCTTCGATGTCGTGCGGCAGGAGGTGGGTCAGGATGGTGAGTGGCTCAGTACGGTCCTGGCGGTGTCTCCAAGCGCAGTGATCCTGGACCAGGACGTGGCTGCTGAATGGGGATGGGAGATCTTGGCGGCGCTCAAGCAAAACCCAGCAACATCCCGCCTGCCCGTCTTGCTTCTCGGGGCGGGCCAGAGCGCTGACCAGGGCGGCCTTCTGGAGGTCAACTTCCTGAAAAAGCCGATCCGGACGACGGAATTGGGCGAAGCGCTCATCGCTCAAGGGATAACGGTCGACACCTCCTGTGAGCCGGCTGAGAAGACAGTCTTGATCGTGGACGACGAGCGTGAGGTGCTAGATATGCACACGCGCATCGTCCGGCAGCAGTCGCCAGATCTACGGGTGCTGCAAGCCAGTGATGGCTATGAAGCATTGGATGTGCTGCGCAAGACCCGTCCCGATCTGGTTCTGCTGGACCTGATGATGCCTAGGCTGGACGGCTTCGGTGTGCTGGAAGCGATGCGTGAACATCCGTCGAGCCGTAATATCCCAGTGATCATCCTCACGGGCCAGACGTTGGCAGAGCAGGACATGGTGCGTCTGAATCAAGGTATGGTCAGTGTGCTGGGTAAGGGGCTTTTCACTGAGAAGGAGACCCTGGGACACCTGGAAGAGATCCTGGCGCGCCAACGTAAGTCAGCCTCCGAGGCTCAGAAGTTTGTGCTCAAGGCGATGGCTTACATCCACACGCACTATATGCGCCCAATCTCTCGCAGCGATATCGCTGCCCACGTTGGCGTGAGCGAGCGGCACCTAACGCGGTGTTTCCGAGAGGAGACGTGCCTGACTCCGATCACCTATCTCACGCGATATCGCGTCAAGCAGGCGAAGCGCCTTCTAGAAGCTGGCACGATGGGCATCACCGACATCGCGATGGCGGTCGGGTTCTCCACTGGCGGTTACTTCTCCCGGGTGTTCCGGCAGGAGACAGGGGTCTCACCGCTGGCCTATCAGCGCGGCGAGTCCAAGGATGCTGAAGGGGACGAATTGTCCCAAAAGTATCAAAGGTCGTCCGAAAAGTAGAAGACTTCCCCGCCGTGTCGTGCTAGAGTAGTAGAAGGTGGTGGCGTCTGCATGCATTGCACGGGGAGGTCTGTATGACATTGCCTACCCTGATGGTAGTCGGTGACGATGCCAGCTTCCGCTATTTGATCCAGCGCTATGCGGACAAGAGTGCGTGTCGCGTGGTGTTTGCTGATTTGGCGCAAGATATCCCAGCCATTGTCCTGCAGGAAGCTCCGGGCATTGTGATGGTAGAGCTTGACTTCCCCAATGACCTGGGAAGGCAGATTGTGCATACGTTGAAGGCGCATCCCGCCACCCAAGGGATCCCCGTCATAATGTGCTCGTGGTCGCATGAAGCCGAGTGGAGTCTTGAAGAAGGCGCGGCTGTGTATCTGCAGAAGCCGATCCTGTACGACGATTTCCGGGTTGCCCTGCAGGATGTGGGGGCGGGACAGCAACCATGAACCGCCGGCTGTGACTCGTTTGGTGGTCGCCGCACACCGCTAGTCATCGTCTGCCGGGAGCCTAGAAGGTAGAGAAATGCGCAAACACATCTGGGGTGAGGTATTGGTCTATGTGCTTTGGGCAATCGTATTGGCACTAGGCATCTGGGTATTGCTGCTCAGCCGCAATGCAGTGCTTTCCGTATTCTCGATGCTCGACACTGAAGCTACTACAGCGCGCGAAGGCCGGCGGACGACCCTTGACAGGTTCTACATCATTGGTGCGGGCCTGGCTTGGCTGGCTCTGATGGTTCTGTCCGAATTCTACTTCCGCAATGGCCTGCGTCGTGGTCAGCTACTTCAACGGTTTGCGCGGATACTGGGTATCGAGCTGCTGCTGCTGTTTATCATCGATGCCGTGCTGCTTCTGGTGATCGGGGTGAGCGCCACGACGTGGCTCCGCTGGCTCATCCTCGGGGGGGAACTCGTGTTGGGCGTTGCGTGTCTGACGTTTGCGCGTCCGGCTCCAGCTCTCTTGTCCGATGTCCGGAATGGTGGGGAAGGTTGACGCTGCTCCGCCGGGCAACCCACATACCCGCCTCCACCAGGGTCGGGGTGCGACAGATACCCGCAAGCCTCGTAGCCGTCCACCCGGCCCTAGATCGACTGACTATTGCCCTTCACTTCCGCCTCCCAACTACCTAACTAAAGGAGCTCCGCACCATGCCTGTCTCTTACGTTCCCTTTGACCTCCAGGATGGTTATATTCACGACTGGCTGGTCGCCGGCCCGCAGGCGATTGCCGTTCAAGGCGTCGCCTCCCTGCCGGCTGGGGCATCCAAGGCTCAGATCCTAGGCCATTTCTACGCCGAATCATCCGGGATAGAACGCTTGCCCGTCGAACCGGGACCGCTCGACGAGAGCACCTTCAGAGTCGAGGACTATGAGGGGCTTTGGGCCACCTACGCTTGTGCTGAGGATCACTTTGTGGACCTTTCAGCACGCTATCCTTCTTGTCACTATCTTCGAGGCTGGGCCTATACGGAGCTAGATGTCCCCGACAGCCGGACGTTGGTGCTGGGCTTGACCGCTGACGGTCCCGCTGATGTGTGGCTGAACGGGGCGCACGTACATCGTGGCGACGCCTTTGGCTTCCATAGCAGTGCGCTCCAGGCTTCGCTTCGTCAAGGCGCCAACGAGCTTCTCGTGCGCTTTGAGCACGTTGGCTCCGGGGCCTGCCGGCACCGATTTGCGCTGAAGCTAACCGGCCAAACTGAGGGAGTGCAGGTACGCATCCCAACCGCCATCGAAGATGTCGCATATCGTAACCAGCTGGCGTCGCTGTTTAACAGTGCCTACACCGACCGCGATGTGTTCACCCGCGATGAGACGATCACCGTGCACTGGCCCGGGGATATGCGCGGCTCAGACGAGGCGGTCATACGGTTGCAGACGCCGGATGGGCGGATCTACGCGGAACACCGGGCCGCGGCTGTCCCGGGACAGTCCTCAGCGTTCCTGCCGGCCCTTCACGCGCCGCAGGGCCCGCTGCGGCTCCGGTTCCTGCCACGAACCCAGCTTTTCTACGATCAGAACGTGCGCGTCGAGCGTCAGATCGCCTTGTGGGGAATGGGTCTGGAGGCTTACTCGGAGGTCCCCTTCGGCATATATCCCGAACGCCGCCTGCAAGCTCTGCAACACGCCATGCGCGGCGGTGGTGTCTTCGCGGAGATCGCCAAGATGGCTTTGGGCCAGTGGGCGGCAGTCGAGACAACCCCCATCCTGGCGGCGATCGACACGGTCAATAGGCACGAAGCCGATGCCCCATTGTTCCTCGTCGCGCTGCTCGGGATGCTCTGCCGGTGGGGGGAGCAGCCAGACTTCCCAGCTGCGCTGAAGGATCCAATCGAGACATGCCTCCTCGGATTCCGGGGCTGGGACACCCCGCCAGCCGCCGGTGGCATCGACGCCACTGCCGAAAGCACGCGCATCCTCCTCCATACCAGCGAGATCCTGGCTGGTCAGCTCCTGCCCGACCGGGTCTTCGCTGCAAGTGGCCGGACCGGTCAGTGGCACCGCGAGCGAGGGGAGCGCATGGCGCTGGTGTGGCTGCGCCATCGCGGTACCGGCGGTTTCGCGGCTTGGGATTCCCCGAATGCCTTCGAGGCGGAACTGGTTGCGCTAGCCCATCTCATGGACCTCTCAGAGACGGAGGCTGTCTGGCAGTTGGTAACGGTGACCATGGACAAGCTGCTCTTCACCCTTGCGCTCAACACCTATCGCGGCGTCTTTGGTGCGACACAGGGCGCCGCAGACGTGACCAGCATCAAGGGCGGCCTGCTGGCGGCGACGGCTGGGATCTCACGGCTGTTGTGGGGGCAGGGTGTCTTCAACCACCATCTCGCAGGTGTGGTGAGCATGGCCTGCATGGAGGACTATCAGCTCCCACCTTTGATCCCGGACATCGCGATGACGTCGCGCGAGGAACTGTGGAATCGCGAATGCCACGTGACCGGTGACGCAGAAGCAGAGACGGTCAACAAGGTCACCTACCGGACACCCGACTTCTTGCTCGCTTCAGCACAGGACTATCACCCTGGTGAGCCCGGAGGGCGACAACACGTCTGGCAGGCGACCCTGGGACCCGAGGCGGTGGTCTATACAACCCATCCGGCGTGCGTAGGCCGGGGCGAAGGACATGCCCCGGGCTTCTGGCTTGGCAACGCGACCTTACCCCGTGTAGCCCAGTGGAAGGATGTGCTCATCGCCATCTATGACGTACCTGAAGACGATTGGATGGGCTACACGCACGCGTATTTCCCAACCTACGCCTTTGATGCGCACGCGCTGCTAGAGAATGCACAGGGTCAGGCGTGGGCTTTCGCCCAGAAGGGGGAGGGCTACGTGGCGATCACGGCGTCGCAGGGACTGTCGTGGATCACGCAAGGTCCAGCGGCCTATCGCGAACTGCGGTCCTATGGCCATGACGCGGTCTGGTGCTGTCAGATGGGGCGCGCCGCGTGGGATGGGGACTTCGAGGCCTTCCAGGAGCGCGTGCTTTCCCTGCCCGTGGTCTTCGACAAGCTTGTGGTGCGCTTCGATACGCTGCGAGGCGAGACTTTGACATTCGGCTGGGAGGGTCCTATACTGCGCAACGGTGAAGAGGTGCCGCTGTCTGGCTTCAGGCACTATGAGAACCCCTACTGCGTCACGGACCTTGGCGCGTTAGAAATGGAGATCCGATCGGATCGCTACTTGATGCGTCTCAAGTTTGGATAGGTCCAGGGCGAAGTTGTCCGAAAAGTATAACAACCTGTCCCAAAAGTAGAAGACTTGCTGATGTGAGCGTTGTAAAGTAAGGGTGTACTGGCGGATTGTGTCTCTCTCGGTGTGTTCCATCTGCTGGACCCTTGGCGCTTGCCAGGGGGTGTGCTGGTTTATTCACATTCCATTAAGGAGGAGACGATGAAGCTGAAGAAGCTGAAGCGACGTGAGTTTCTGCACCTGACCGCTGGCGCGGTCCTGGGCGCGGCTGCGGCGGCCTGCGGCGCTCCACCCACCCCCGAGACGATTGAGGTCGAGAAGACCGTGGAGGTCGAGAAGATCGTCGAGGTGGAGAAGACGGTGGAGGTCGAAAAGACGGTGGAGGTTATCGTCGAAGTGCCGGAGGGGCGAGGTGAACCCCCTATGCTGGAGCCGCTCGTGGCTAACGGCACGCTACCCCCGGTGGATGAACGGCTGCCGATGACCCCCTTCGTGGTAGGTGGGCGCGATGCGATTGGTGTCTACGGTGGCGAGATCCGCCAGATCCACTTTGACACCGTCTGGTCCACTGACACCTACGACTGGATGTCGGACCGGATTGTGCAGTATTCGGATGTGGACTTCCGCACGCTTGTGCCCAACATGATCGAGAGCTGGGAGGGCTCAGACGACGGGACAACCTACACCTTGCACATGCGCAAGGGGATGCGCTGGTCGGACGGAGAACCTTTGACCACTGAGGACGTCAGGTTCTGGTGGGAGGACTGGGCCAACTACGAGGGCCTGGGCTGGATCGGCACGGCGTTCAACGGCATCCAGAACCAACCCTGCACCTTGGAGATCATCGACGACTACACCTTCCGCTGCACATTCGACTACACGTACGGCCTCTTCCCCCACATCCTCACGCGGCATATGGGTGGCTATCCGCAGGAGGGGCCGTTCATGCCGGCCCACTTCATCAAGAACTACCACCCTGACTACGTGGACGAGGAAGCCATCAGCCAGCTGATGGAAGAATGGGGTATGGAGACGTGGGAGCAGGTCACCAACCGCTTCCCCAGCCAGTGGGGCCTGAACACCTGGCAGTTCCCTGATTGGGCCAAGGACTTCCCCACCCTCGCTGCCTGGGTCCCGAAGGAATATCCGGCGGAGGGCCTCATCATCTTCGAGCGCAACCCCTACTACTGGAAGGTAGACCTGGTCGGCAACCAACTGCCCTACATCGACACGCTGCGCTTGGACTACATGGCAGATACGCAGACGATGGAACTGAAGCTGATCGGCAGTGAGCTCGACTGGCTCGGCATGCACGATGTGACCATCGCCAAGTACCCGCTATACAAGGAGAACGAGGAGAACAGCAACTACACCGTCGGTGACTACCTCTCCTGCATGACCGACCGCTACACGCTCTATCCCCGCCGGACTCTCCCGAATGATCCGGTACTGGAAGAGATCGCGAACCATCCCAACTGGACGCGGGCGCTCTCGGTGGCGATCGACCGTGAGGAGATCAACCAGAGCCTCTTCTACGGCCAGGCGCGTATGGGACAGATGGCGCCGATGCCCAACTCCTCGTACTACAAGGAGGCGTATGGCACGGCATGGGCGCAGTACGATCCGGATCTCGCCAACCAGCTGTTGGACGAGATGGGTCTCACCGAGCGAGACGGTCAGGGGTTCCGGCTGCGACCCGACGGCGAGCGCCTAGGCTACTTGATCGAGCACGCCGGCATCCGCGTCGGCGCCTCCGTCCACGAGTTCACCGAGATGGTCTGCACCTTCTGGCGCGAGATCGGCATCGACGCGACGACCAAGCAGATTGATGAGGCCCTGTACAACGAGCGGATGCTGGCCAACGAGGTCGAGTGCGGCATCTGGCACGCCGATCGCTGTACGGACATGCTTCTCCCGATTCAGATGCAGTGGTATATCCCCACGAATGACTGTCAACAAGGCACTGTCTCCTGTGCCTGGCAGAACTGGTACCAAGCTGAGGACAAGGAGGCCGAGGGCATCGTCGCGCCGCCGGAAGACATCCAGGAGCTGTACGGCTATGTCGACCAGATGCGCGCGGTCGTTGATGATGACGAGCGCGTGGCGCTGGGACAGAAGGTCTTCGACTACCTGGCAGACACCCCATTGGCTATCGGCACGGTGCTAGAAAGCCCGTGCCCGATCATCTACAACAAGAACATGCGGAATGTGCCGCGGCCCAAGGTGCCTATGGGATGGGACACCTACGGCGTCAACTCCTACCATCCGTGCGCCTTCTTCTATGAAGGCGGCGAACGGGCGTAGGCTCTAGAGACTAGACCAGCCGGGCTGCCGGCCACGCGCTGAAGCGTGAGTCCGGCAGCCCGGTCTGGCACTGAGCCGGCGGGCGCGGCTGTTGGGACGGCCTGGCCAGCAGAAGCCTTGCGCGCTGGAGCCTGGCGCGAATGGCCTCTTGCCGTCTCTGTGGCCATCAGAATAGGAGGTGAGCCCATATGCTTGGATACATCGTACGACGTATCATCCGCGCGATACCCCAGATGCTCCTGATCTCCATCTTGGCATTTATCATTATCCAGCTACCCCCCGGAGATATCGTGACCCGGCAGATCGAACGTCTGCAGGCTAGTGGCGTCACGGTGGACGTAGCGCAAGCGGAGGCGTTGCGGCGGCAGTACGGGATGGACAGGCCGATGTACCAGCGCTATCTGCTCTGGATGAGCAACATCCTAACGGAGTTCGACTTCGGGTATTCGTACACCTTTGAAAAGCCTGTGCGCGACGTCATCATGGATCGTATGGGATACACCTTCGGCATCGCCCTGTTTGCGCACATCTTCACCTGGACAGTCGCGATCCCCATCGGCGTCTTTGTGGCGGTCAAGCAATACTCGATCACCGACTACGTGGTGACCTTCATCACCTTCATCGGCCTGGCGGTGCCGCCCTTCTTCCTAGCGCTGATCCTTATGTACGTGGCCCTCACCAGGTTCGGTATCCGGTTTGGTGGGCTCTTTTCGCCCGAGTACATGGTGCAGCCATGGAGCTGGGGGAAGTTCCTCAACCTGTTGAGCAACATGTGGCTTCCTATCATTCTTCTTGGCACCGGTGGCGTCGCGGGGACGATCCGTACGATGCGCGCGATGATGCTCGACGAGCTGCGCAAGCAGTATGTGACGGTTGCGCGGGCCAAGGGGCTGTCCGAGTACAATGTCATCGTGCGGTACCCCGTGCGGTTGGCTATCAACCCCATCTTGAGCGGTGTGATATGGCTGCTGCCGTGGCTCTTCTCCGGCGGTATGATGGTCGAGATCGTGCTCAACTTGCAGACGGCTGGTCCCGCACTATATGCCTCACTGCGGAATCAAGACATGTATATGGCTGGCGCCTATGTCCTGATCATCGGAGCCTTGACCGCGATGAGTGCGATCTTATCCGATATCCTCCTGGCGATGTCTGATCCGCGCATCCGTTTTGGCAGCGTGGAGGGCGTATGAGCAACGCGAATCTCCTGAGAAAGTGGTTTGGTGGCGACGAGCGGCAAGAAGACGACGAGAGTCAGGAGGAAGTGCTCTACCGAGCCGGACAATGGCAACTCGTCTGGTGGAAGTTCAGACGGCACAAGCTGGCCCGGGCATCCATGATCGTTCTCGGCTTCCTCTACTTGACGGCGATCTTCGCAGGCTTTCTCAGCCCCCATGATCCTCTCAACCGCTTCACAGATCGTCTGGCGCATCCACCAACGCCGATTCACATCCGCGATACACAGGGCAGATTCCGGTGGCCCTTTATCTATGGTACTGTGCCGACGCGCGACCCAGTGACGTTTAGGCCGATCCATGAGGTGGACACCGGTACGATCCTGCCCATCAGGTTCTTCGTTCGAGGTGATTCCTATAAGTTCTGGGGGCTCTTTCCGGCTGATCTGCATCTCTTCGGCACGACCGGTGAGGGTGCCACGCCTATCTTCCTAATGGGCACCGACGGCATCGGGAGAGATGTGCTGTCGCGTGTGATGCACGGCGGGCGGATCTCGCTGAGCGTGGGCCTTATCGGTATCGCGATCAGCTTTGTCTTGGGCCTGGTCCTAGGCGGCATATCCGGGTTCTTCGGTGGCGTCGTTGACGAGGTTATCCAACGGATCATCGAGGTTCTGATCACACTGCCCGCGATACCTCTGTATATGGCACTTGCTGCGGCGCTGCCGCGAGAGTGGTCCCAGCTGCGCATCTACTTCGCAACCTCGCTCATCCTGTCCATCATGGGGTGGACGGGCCTGGCGCGGACGGTGCGAGGACGCTTGTTGGCGATGCGCGAGGAGGATTTCGTCCTAGCAGCTCGGCTGGATGGCGAGAAGGAATGGACTATCATCACGCGCTATATGTTGCCCGGTTTCGCCAGTTACATTATCGTCTCCCTGACCGGTGCGTTGCCCGGCATGATCCTCGGCGAAACCTCGTTGAGCTTCTTGGGTATCGGGTTGAACCCTCCCACGATTAGCTGGGGCGTGATGCTCAACGAGGCGCAGGATATCATGAATGTGGCGCACTATCCTTGGATTCTTTGGCCCGTGCCGGTGGTTGTGCTCGCGGTGCTGATGTTCAACTTCGTGGGTGACGGCCTGCGCGATGCGGCAGATCCGTACGTGACCTAGGAGGCGCAATGTCTGCTGATAACGTGCTTGCCGAGATCAAGAACTTGCGTACCTACTTCCACCTAGCCGAAGGTGTCGTCCGGGCGGTGGACGGCGTCGACCTGACCATCAGGGCAGGGCGCACGCTGGGTGTGGTGGGCGAGAGCGGTTGCGGTAAGAGCATCACCGCGATGTCGCTTATGCGGCTGGTACCGTCCCCGGGTCGGATCGAGGAAGGTGAGATCACCTACTACCGGCCCGTGCGCCAAGCTGAATCCTCCAGCGTGTCTGATGTCATCGACATCGCCGCGCTCCAGCCCAATGGCCGGGAGATGCGCAGCATCCGCGGCAACCAGATCTCGATGGTCTTCCAGGAGCCGATGACCGCGATGCTGCCCGTGCGCACCGTGGGAAGCCAGATCGTCGAGGCGATCAAGCTGCACCACGAGGTGAGTGACGCGGAGGCCCGGGAGCGCGCCATCGATACCTTGGCCCGCGTCAAGCTGCCCAACGCGGATCGCATCTTCGATACCTATCCTTTTCAGTTGAGCGGCGGCATGCGGCAGCGCTGTGTCATCGCCATGGCCCTGAGTTGTGATCCGAACCTGCTCATCGCGGACGAACCCACGACGGCGTTGGATGTGACCACCGAGGCTCAGATCTTGGATTTGATGCGCGCGCTCCAGGCGGACTTCAACATGGCGATCATGTATATCACTCACAATCTGGGCGTGATCGCCGAGATGGCTGACGAGGTCGCGGTGATGTACATGGGCAAAGTGGTGGAGGAAGCCAACGTTCAGACGATCTTTTTCAGCCCGCTGCATCCGTACACGCAGGCGTTGTTGAGGTCCATTCCCCAGCTCGACGACGTCCTGGCCCGTGCCGGAAGAAAGGAGCGGCTGCAGACGATCAAGGGGATGGTTCCCGACCCGTACAGTATATTGCCGGGGTGCCCTTTCCACCCGCGATGCCCGCAGTTTATGCCAGGTGTCTGCGATCGTGTGAAACCCGAGGTGATCGAGGTGGAACCGGGTCACACGGTCCGATGTCTCCTGTACAAGCCCGATTCTGCAACAGCAGAGCCCCGCGAGGATATGGTATGACCGACCCAATCGATGTGCACATGGAGACCCAGGTCCGCGGCGGTCAAGGTGAGCAGCCCCTGTTGGAGGTGAAGTCACTGAAGAAGTACTTCCCTGTCCAGAAGGGCTGGCTGAGACGCGTGGTGGGTGAGGTGAAGGCCGTCGATAACGTCGACTTCTACGTGAGGGAAGGGGAGACACTCGGCCTGGTAGGTGAGAGCGGATGCGGCAAGACGACCACCGGACGCTGCATCCTGCGGGCCATCCGGCCCACCAGCGGTGAAGTGTGGTTTAGCGATCCGACGCTGGGTCGCATCAACGTCAGGGAACTGGACCACGAGCAACTTGTGCAGGTGCGTCGCAACATGCGGATGATCTTCCAGGACCCCTATGCCTCGCTCAATCCCCGCATGACGTTGCTCGACATCGTTGGCGCCCCGCTGCGGGCGCTTGGCATTGCCCACGGACAGGAGCTGGAGGATCACGTGGCGCAGATGCTGCGACTTGTGGGTCTTCGTCCGGAGTACATGCGTCGCTATCCTCATGCCTTCAGCGGGGGGCAGCGGCAACGCATTGGTCTGGCCCGCGCCCTGGCCCCTCATCCGAAGTTCCTGGTGTGTGACGAACCGGTCTCGGCGCTGGATGTGTCGGTCCAAGCGCAGATCCTCAACCTCCTCCAGGAACTCCAGGAGGAGATGGGCTTGACCTACCTCTTTGTCGCCCACGACCTGAGCGTCGTGGCGCATATCAGCGACCGGGTCGCGGTGATGTATGTCGGGAAGATCGTCGAGAGCGCGAGCACGACGGAGTTGTTCCTGACCCCCAAGCACCCGTACACCGAGGCGCTGATGTCCGCGATCCCGCGCCCTGACCCGACCCCACGCGACAAGCGCATTTTGCTGACGGGGGAGGTCGCCAACCCCGCCAACCCGCCCTCAGGGTGCTATTTCCATCCGCGCTGCGCGTATGTTAAGGATATCTGCCGGACTGAGGAGCCGAAGTTCGAGGAGATCAGTCCTGGGCACTACGTCAAGTGCCATCGCGCTCGCGAGCTCTCGCTCAGCGGCGTGATGTCGCTGGCCTGAGGTCGAGCGACAATACCTGGCATAGCATCTGAGGTGCTGCCCCACGCTCGCTATGCAAGCGTGGGGCAGCTTGCTCTCCGTTACC
>JAFGNI010000723.1 GCA_016927095.1 Anaerolineae bacterium
GAGTGTAGCTTCGGCGAAGGTGCAACGGGCTTCAAGGAGGTCTAGAGCTCCGCCATTGTACGGTTCTCTGCATCGTGCTCGCGTTCTACCTTCCCCGAAGGTGCGAATGCGATTTCGCAGTATCCAGCCGTTTCGCTGTTGACAACGGTCGAGAGCTGATCTATACTGGTTATATCCACATAGCCATATGACAGGTGCAGGCGCACGAGATGCGATCCCTAGGCACAGAGAAGGCGTTTGATGCCGGACTATGGTATTGACCCCGAGGATCCCCTACCCCGGTACTACCAAGTATACGCTTCGCTGCTGGAGCGTCTCCGCGCGCAGGAGTTCGCGCCTGGCGAAGCTCTCCCCTCCGAGCGCCAACTGGTCCAGGATTACGGCGTCAGCCGCATCACGATCAGCAAGGCGCTGGACCTGCTGGAACGAGAGGAGGTGATAGAAAGACAACAGGGCCGCGGTACCTTCGTGAGGGAGCACGCAGCGCCGAGATCGGACGACCTGCGGCCAAGGCTGGCGTTCTGCATGCCGACCTACAGCGATGCCTACATCACCGCTGTGCTGATCGGTGCGGCTTGCCGGGCGATGCGCGACGGCGCGCAACTCGAGATCATCGGTATCGATACCGAGGAGCAGGAGCCTCTTCGCATCCGGGATGCGGTCAACCGCGGGGTGGATGGCCTGCTGCTCTTCCCCCGCGCCCGCTATCCCGACACGGCGCTGTACCAGGAACTGCGCGAACGCCGCTATCCGATGGTTCTGTTGGACCGGCATTACCACGAGGAGGACACGGATTGGGTGGCCTTTGACGATGAAGGCGCGGGCTATGCCATCACCAAGGCCCTCATCGACAGAGGACATCACAGGATCGCCATCTTCACGGCACACGAGGTACGGATAAGCAGTGTACGAGGCCGGATACAGGGCTATCAGCGCGCGCTGGAGGATGCGGGCTACGCCTTCGATGAGGATCTCGTGTGTATCGATGTCTATATGGAGCTCACCCCCGTTATGTTGCACCGCCTGCCGTCGAGTTACCTGCGGCTCTTCGACCGGCTGCGTGAGGGCAAGTTCACGGCCATGGTCGCTATCAACCAGATCGTTGCGATGCAGATGACCTGTGACCTCATGCGGATCAGAACCGAACTACTACAGGCCGTGATCGAGGGAGAGAGGCGTTCCGTGATGGCACAGCTCGATGTGGCGGTTGGCGCGATCTGCAACACGCCCTCTACACCCGACCAAGCCTCCGTGGCAGCGATGGCGATCCAGTCGGGTCAGGTGTTGGGCGAGCGCGCGATGGAACTGCTGCTCGAGCGGGTCGAGAGGGGATGTGCCCCACCCCCACGCCACATCACAATTCCCATGGAACTCCTCACATTCGACTAGAAGCGGGGGGAGGTGCTTGCGTCAGGTTGCCGTCTCGCATAGGCCGGTTGGACGGGACGCTCCAGGGCGCCTGTCCAGGAGCCCGGGTGCCGCTTGCCCGGCGTGTTGGTTCACTTAACCGCTACATTACGCATCAAGGAGGTAGAAATGTCTGCTAGTAAGTTGTCGCGCCGTGATTTCCTGAAAGTCGCGGGCACCGGTGCTGCGCTGGCGTTCCTCGCAGCGTGTCAGGCGCAGCCTGCCACCCCGGAAGCCGAGCCCGAGGACACCGGACCCGGCGAAGCGCCACCGGCGCCGGAGTCCTACACCATCGTCCATTGGGCTGAGGCGATGCTCGCCCCCGACAATGACAACGCCGAAACCTACAAGCCCTACGTCGACGCCGCGCACGAGGCGTTCCACGAGGAGTTCCCGAACGTCACCGTGGATTGTCAGAACCAAGGCTGGGATGAGGCCCTGCGCCAGAATCTGGTCACCGCGCTGCTGGGCGGGACAGCCCCCGACGTGATCGTGGGCGAGAACTTCTTCCAGCAGTATGGTGATCTAGGGGCGCTGTTGCCCGTGGACGACTACATCCAGGACATCGAGGATAACCTGATCCCCGGCACCTACGCGGCTGCCGTGACCCAGGGCGAGACGTACGGGATCAACCAGTTCACGGGCTGCTTCGGCTTCGAGCGCAACCCCAACGTCATCGAGGCGGCAGGGCTGGATCCCTCCACCCCGCCGGCTACCTGGGACGAGCTACTGGAACACGCGGCAATCATCACCGAGGCCGGCAACGGTGAGTTCTACGGCTACACGCTCCAGGGTCCCGTCGGCTTCTCCGTGGGCGGCATCTTCCGTGTCGCCGTCTACCTCAAGCAGGCCGGCGCGGAGATCATCAAACCCGATGGCTTCCCCTGGTTCGACAACCCCAAGAGCGTTCCCGTCCTGGAGTTCCTGCGCGAGATCAACAGGTTCACGCCCCCCGGGCTGACCTTCAACCCTGACGAGGGCCAGGTCTACACGCAGCTCTTCCAGGGCGTGACGGCCTATCAGATCTGCGGCTCGTGGCACGTCAACTGGGCCAAGGAATCGGGCCTGGAGAACGCGATGTACTCCGGCGTCCCCATCCCCAAGGATGGCCAACCCGCCAGCGTTGTCGTCGGCAACGTCATCAACGCCGGTATGACCGTGAGCGACCATCCCGAGGCCGCCATCGGCTGGTGCAAAGCCTTGACACGGGATGAGGTGCAGGACCTGGTGAACCCCGTGCTGGGCCGCATGCCCTCGACCCGGAGCGCGCTGGAGAAGCTCAAGCCCACAGCCAGCGAAGCGGATCAGGCCTTCATCAACGAACTACTGACCGCCGACCTGGGCATCCTGCCGCAGTGGCGCGAGAACCCGCAGCAGCTGTGGACGATCTACAACGAGCTGCTGACGGCGGTGCTCAGCACCGAGGACCCGATCGACAACTTGGTCGGCACAGCGCAGCAGCAGGCTGCGGATGTAATGTCCGCCTGAGTATCCGCGATCTCTTGTGAGCTGGTTTCACCACCAACCTCACGCATCAGGCGCGCGGATCGCGCGACGATCCGCGCGCCGCAGATTGTGCAGCGTGCAAGCAGAGAGCGGCCCCGGTTGTGCTGAGTGACCGTGAGAGCGCGGTAGACGCTCTCGGCAAGGAGACGATAAGATGGAAGGTGCGGCCCAAATACCCACAACGTCACACTTGGGCAGACGAAACGGAAGGAAACGTCTGACGGGCAAGCGGCGGAGGGATACGATCGAGGCCTGGATTATCCTGACCCCTATTCTGATCTATTTCTCGATCTTCTTCCTCTTCCCCGTTGTGTCGAACTTCTACATCAGCTTCACCAAATGGAACGGCATCATGGGGGCGCCCGAGTGGACGGGCTTCTCCAACTACCTGCGGTACCTCCGGCCCCCATATCCGCTGATCATCGGGAACACGCTGATCTTCGCCGTGGGCATCCTGCTGGTCCAGACCACCATCGCATTCCTGATCGCCGTCTTGCTGGATCAGAAGGTGCTGGGGCGGGGCGTCTTCCGCGCGCTCTTCTATATACCGACGCTGACCTCCGCAGCGGTCACCGCCCAAGTCGCGTTTGCCTTTATCTCGCCCTACGACGGGGTGCTCAACGCCGTGCTCCAGATGCTGGGACGCCCCATCGTCATCTGGACGATCGACGAGACCTGGATGCGCGCCTTTATCATCATCTATTCCATCTGGCGGGGCGTCGGCGGCCCGGTAGTGCTCTTCCTCGCAGCCCTCCAGGGCATCCATCGCGAGATCTACGAGGCCGCAATGGTAGACGGTGCCAGCGGCAGGGATATGCTCTTCCACATCACCGTGCCGCTCCTGCGGCCTATGATCATCTTTGTCCTTATCACGGGCATGATCGGCAGCTTTCAGATCTTTGAGGCCGTCCTGCTGATCTCCAAAGGCGGGCCGGCGAACAAAACCAACGTGATGCTGCTGCAGATCTACAACGATGCCTTTGTGAACACGAATATGGGCCTCGCCAGTGCCGGATCGATGGTGATGGCCATCCTCCTTCTGGGGTTCAGCATCACCAATATGCGTATCATGCGGCGCGGCCAGGTCGGCGCGGAGTAGGAGGACAGGCATGTACATGAGAAAACGAAGCACCGCGGGAAACATCCTGCTCTATAGCCTGCTGATCCTCGGCAGCGCCATCATGGCCTATCCGCTGGTCTATGCCGTCTTTGGGTCTCTCTGCAATATCGAGGACTTCTACGCCAGCCCGATCCTGCCGATGCCCCGCCACCTCTATCTCGAGAACTACACGGTGATGGTCACGGCGGATTTCCCCATTGCCCTCTGGATCAGGAACACCCTCATCCGCATCGCTTGGTATATCGCCATCCCGGGCACCGTGGCGATTATGGGTGGGTACGTCTTCTCCAGGCTGGAGTTCAAGGGTCGCGACGCGGTCTTCACCTATCTCCTCAGCTCGATGATGCTGCCCGGCATTGTTTTCTGGATCCCCACCTACATCATGCTGGCGCGCTTTCCGGGTGCCGGTGGCAACAACTGGCTGGGCCAGGGCGGGAGCGGCTTCATCAACAAATGGCCCTCGCTGCTCATACCAGGGCTGGTCAACGTCTACTACATCTTCCTGATGCGACAGACCTTCTACAGCATTCCGGAGGACTTCGAGGAGGCCGCGCGCATCGATGGTGCCAGCACGCTGCAGATCATGCGCTACGTCTATCTGCCGATGCTCACGCCGACCATCACGGTGATGGTGCTCTTCCAGGCGGTCGCGATGTGGAATGACTACCAGTGGCCGCTGATCGCCACGGCGTCGAACCCGGACGTCCGCACGCTCGCCCTCGGCGTGCAGCGGGCGTTGCTCAGCGGCGCGTCCCTGAAGGGTTGGCCACCCGGCACGGCAATCATCGACTATCCCTTCACCTTTGCACTGGCCACTGTGGCCAGCCTGCCGACGATCCTGCTCTTCCTGTGGCTGCAGGACTACTTCGTCGAAGGCGTGCAGGGGTTTGCGCTAAAAGGATAGGCGTTCCGGTCCCGCGACAGTCTGCCTAGCTGCCGGCGCCCCGCGCAGCCACAAACCAGACCGGGCTGGACCAGGCGATGTTGCCGTCTATCTGCTCGACCCGCACGTAGTAGAAAGCGGGCGTTCGGTCGTCGTCGACCCAGTCCAACGTGACGACCTTCGGCCAGTCCGGATCGATCCAGTCGGCCTCGAGCGTGAAGGTGGGCTGGGACGGTTCTCGCGTGAAGCACGGACGGCGCGCCCGCTCCGGCGCATCGAGGGGCTGCTCGATCACCGCCCGCCGCCGATCCAGCGGCACCTCGATTGCCGTATCCAACACCACTTCATCGAGGTGCTCGTCGTGGATCTGGAAGCGCAGGGAGTGTGATGGTGTCTCTGCTGACATCAGCCGCACGATCGCGCCGCGCGTGATCCCCGAATAGCCGTTCGTCTGCCATGACACCTGCGCCCCGTCGGGGTCGGCCTCGATGCGGTCGGTCCGGTGGTACATGTGCAGCCGGTCCACGACTTCCAA
The DNA here is from genome assembly GCA_016927095.1 of Anaerolineae bacterium. The sequence goes on from JAFGNI010000723.1 coordinate 5,452, forward strand.
GGCGGCGCCATCGACGGCAATCGTCCCCGTCGTCATCGAATCGTCGACCCGCCGGGACCCCCACGAGTCCGTCCAGGCCAGCCGCAGATGATCCCACCGGGACAGCGGCGGCTCGTAGGTCCGGATCACCACGTTATTGCGATAGAGGTCGACCCGCATCACCGGCGCTGTGCCGGCGACCTCAACATGAACGGCGCGCGGCGTTCCCTCAGCCGCCACAACTGTCCCCATCGCCTCACCGTTGACCGCGAAGTCCAGATGGATGCGCTGGTTGCCCGTCACGGCATACGTCTGCCGTTCCCTGATGGCGTCCCAGATCGCGCGCCGGCTGCAGACCGGCGCGACCGCTGCCATCAGCCCGTTGGTGTTGGGATAGTGATAGCCGGGGTTTCCGTGGCCCGTCGACGTCATATGGTTGTCGCCGCTGCCGTGGACGCCGACGAGGTGCCCGTGCGCCAGCCACTGGCGGTAGAACTCCTCGAAGACACCGTGGACGGAGCAGATCTCCACGTTGGTCTGGTAGGCGGGCCGCTTCGGCAGCTCGAACTTGCCCGGCCCCCCGCAGGCGTGCGCGTGCGGCAGCAACAGCACCTCTCCCTTCGACCGCTCCAATTCGTTGAGGTAGCGCCGGTAGAGCACCGCCGGATCCTGATCTAAAGGGAAGATCCCCACCCGGTTCTCGCGGGTCAGGCCCAAACGTTCCAGCTCCGGCCGGTTGTCGGGATCGAGATAGTAGCTGTTCATATGGCCCGCGATGGGCGCCAGACTGCCCGCCTCCGAACCCAGGATGGTGACCAGGCCCTGACCGGGACCGGCGCCGTTGTAGGCTTCCGCCGCAGCCTGGAGCTCCTCCCACCCGCGCTGCACCGGCGCGCCTGCCACCCGCAACAGACCTGGACCATAGGTCGCTTCCTGGTGA
>JAFGNI010000724.1 GCA_016927095.1 Anaerolineae bacterium
CGGGCGGACAGCGCCGCTGCTACGCCTGATGCCTGCCCAATAGCCATCATTGGAATCATCGCGCGGTGCGACTCGTAGGGTTGCTGCTCGCTCGAGATGCATCGCCCCGTGACCAAAAGCCCATCGATCTTCTTTGGGACCAGCGCGCGGTAGGGAATGTCGTAGCCCTCGTGCGTCAGATAGCGCCGGTAGCCGTAATAGTGGATAATCGCGCAGGAGCTGATCGCGACGACATCGTCAAAGCGGCGGCCCTCGATCGCATCCTCGGCGGTCAGCTTGTACTCACCCTCGATGAAGCGGGTCTGGCGGATGCCCAACAGAGGGGGCGTCTCCAGCACACGCGCATCAGCCAGCTCAGGTGTCTTGGCCTGCTTTAGCGCGAAATCCTCGTAGACCCGCAGCCGCGCATCGACCTCTGCCCGGGTGAGCTGCGCCGCATCCGTACCATCGATAGGCGCCACGCCCGGGCCCCAGACCACCGCGTTACTGCCGAAGTCGCAGGCAAAGGGTGCGTCGGGGCGCGCCTCGCCGAACTCGATCCGGTACATCAGCGCATCGTTGAGCCGCGGGGCCTCGTCCCTCACCGTCTGCCAGAACGGAGCGCCGGCCCGCGCGGCGACGTCACCGTCACCCGAGCCATCGACGACCACCTCCGCCATCATCGCCTGGCGGCCCGACTTGTTCTCCACGACAATGCCCCGGACCACCCCGTCTTCGACAATCGCGTCCGCGAACCACGTGTGAAACCAGAGCTCGACTCCGGCCTCCACACAGAGCTTCAGCGTCACATACTTGAACTTCTCGGTATCGATGGCGTAGCTGTAGGCCATCTGGCCCCGGATCGTGGGATAGGGCTTCTGCGCATACGGGCTCTTGCCCAGCCCATCCATCGCCTTGAGCTCAAGGACGATCTCCTCGGCGATGCCCCGCACCGTCTGGGTAGAATCTGGCTCCACCTGGTTGCGAAAGCCGTTGACGCACGCCATCAGCGACGCCGTCGCGGTACCGCCCAGATAGCCGAAGCGCTCCACAAGCACGGTTTCCGCACCGGCACGAGCGGACGCGATCGCCGCTGCCAGTCCTGCCGGTCCCCCACCCACCACAATAACGTCCACATGCCGCACAATAGGCACCTCACGTGCCGGTTCCCTATAAACGCCCATCATCCCTCCAGCTCCTAATCGCTTGGGATCGCCCAACTACCTCAACAGGAGATCATAACTCGAGACTTTCGACTTTCGACGTCACCTACCACAGCATCCCCTCTAGCCCTCACGCGCCAACCGCACCATCGTCTCATAATTCTGCAGCACGTACGGCGGGATCTCACGCCCATAGGGGCAGGCCGATGGCATCAGCACGAAGCCACGGCCCTCCCCTGCTGTGCCCTCCGCGATAGCATGACGGACCCGTGTCTCGAATACCTCAGGTGACAGCTGCTCAATCTCTGAGGCTTCAATATTGCCGAACAGGACCATCTGCGCCCCAACCTGCTCGCGCACCTCTGCCAGGGTCATATCGCCTTGGGGCGGCGGCTCGATAGGGTCGAGACCGTCCGGCGCCATCTCCGCGATGCTGGGCAGGATCCGCCGCAGTCGCCCGTGGGAATGCAGACGCGCGTATCCACCGTGGCGCTGGATCGTCCTGATGATCGGCTCCGTATAGTGCACCTCGTACTCATCGTAGAGCCGCGGGGGCAGCATCGGCTCCGAGGCGTATTCGGACCCCACGACGCGCCACAGATGTCCGGGAAACGTCCGGGCCACAGTCTCCACCACCGGGGTGATGTGGCGCGCCTGCTGCTCCAAGAGCCTGTGGAACAAGCCGGGCGCAGTCAGCGCGATCACGGTGTAGTCGGCCATCGAGAAGAGGCCCGCCGCCGCACACAGGGGATCGCCGATGTCCACCATCACGATGCCGGCCTCACCCAGGGCAGCCTCTTCTGCTATAAGGTTGTCCACTGAGACATCGTAGGCGAAGGCGGCATCAGGCAGCTTCAAGTAAGTCTCGACGTCTTCAGGCGTCTTGAGCAGGTGCTCCAGCGTCCACACCGTGGCTACGTCCGGGTCGCGACGGGTCAAGGAGGTCAGGACATGCCCCTCGATGGTGAGGGTCGTGCGCGTGTAGCTGGCACCGTCGACGATCTCGGTCTCAACAGACTGGTACGAATCCAGGCAGTTGTCCGGAGCAGGTTGCCGGACCGGCCCCATCATCCGGATAAGGTCGGTCTCCTCCTCTGCTAGCCGGATGAGCTCTCGCCAGCCGGGCCCGCTATAGACATTGAAGCGATCAGGGTCATCTGGGTCGAGGCGCCAACCGCCGATCTCGTAGAAGCTGACAGGCGGACGATCCACCGGCTCACCCCGCAACGTGGCCATCAGGCGTTGGCGTCGGGTCATCATGGGTTTGGTTGTACTCGGGAAGCGGACGAACGTCAAGCTATTAGCTGTCAGCGGTCAGCGGTCAGCTGGAAGAAAGGAGTAGGGAGTCAGGAGTAAGACTGGTGCCTGCCGCGCCCTTCTTCGTAATCGGGCGCGACGCCCCGAGCTCCCTGTAGGACGGCTAGCTGAGCCGTCTCGCCGCCGCAGGCGGCGCCAATGCGCGTACCACCGCCGCCGAGACCGGCGCGTCGCCGGCGTCGGCACGCCATCGACCCGCACGCACGCCGGCCGGCCATGGCTGCCCGGCCTACATGACCACCATCACGGGCTGTTGGCTGACCGCTGACTGCTGAAAGCTGATCGCTACCCCTCCGCCGGCGTCGGCACGCCCGTGCCCCACCCTTGCCGCCAGCCGGGTATAGCCGTGCTGCC
>JAFGNI010000149.1 GCA_016927095.1 Anaerolineae bacterium
TCCCTCAACACCTTTCTGAATGCGATGACCTTTGGCGACAAGACCTGCTATCCGGTGGCCAGCCAGAATTTGCAGGACTTCTACAATCTAGTGGACGTCTACCTTGACGCCGTTTTCTATCCTCGTCTGACGCCGGAGATTCTGGCCCAGGAGGGATGGCACTACGAGCTGGAGGATGTGGACGACGCCGGTGCACATCACCGGTCGTTGGTTTATAAGGGCGTCGTCTTCAACGAGATGAAAGGCGCTTACGCCTCGCCCGATAGCCTTATCGGGCGGTACGGTGAGCAGGTCCTCTTCCCGGACACGATCTACAGCAACGACTCGGGCGGCGACCCCGAGGTGATTCCTAATCTGACCTATGAGCAGTTCCGGAGCTTCCACCGGCTCTACTACCATCCGTCCAACGCCCGCTTCTTCTTCTACGGCGATGATGACCCTGAGGAGCGGCTGCGTCTGCTCGATGAATACCTGCGCGACTTTTCCGCTCTACCCATCGACAGTGCGATTTCACTCCAGCCGAGGTTGTCCGAGCCACGTCACGTCGTCTACCCTTATCCGGCCGGAGAGGATCAGGCCTCGAAGGCGATGGTGACGGTGAACTGGATGCTGCCGGTAGACATCACCGGGGCGGAGAACAATCAGCCCATCCAGACGCTTGCATTGAATATCCTTTCCCACGTGCTTGTGGGGACGCCGGCATCGCCGTTGCGCAAGGCGTTGATCGACTCTGGGCTCGGCGAGGACGTGATCGGCGGCGGCCTGGATGAATCCCTGCGCCAGCTCACCTTCTCCGTTGGCCTCAAAGGCGTGGATCCGGCAAACGTGGACCGGGTTGCCGCCCTGATCCATGAGACGCTCGCGACGTTGGCCGAGGAGGGACTGGAGCGCGAACAGATCGAGGCGTCAATCAACACCGTTGAGTTCCAGCTGCGGGAGCAAAACACCGGGTCCTATCCGCGAGGGCTGTTTGTGATGCTACAGGCACTCACGACTTGGCTTCACGACGGGGATCCTTTCACAGCCATCGCCTTCGAGTCCTCGCTGCGCGAGATCAAAACCGAGTGGGCTGAACAATCTCGTTACTTTGAGTCTCTCATCCAGGCCCATTTGCTTGACAATAGCCATCAGGCCACGGTGGTCCTGACACCTGATCTTGACCTACAGGATCGACAGGAGGCGGCAGAACGCGCACGTCTGGCAGCGATCAAGGCTGAGATGGATGAGGAAGACATCGGTGACGTGATTACCCGGGCCCAGCACCTCAAGGCGCTGCAGGAGACACCGGATCCGCCGGAGGCGCTGGCTACGATTCCCAGCCTGCGTCTGGAGGACCTGGATGCCGAGCCTAAGGTGACGCCCACCGAGGTGGTGACCTACAAAGACACGAAGGTCCTCTATCACGATCTCTTCACCAACGGTATCCTCTATCTGGATGTCGGCTTCGACCTCCGGGCTTTGCCGCAGGATCTGCTGCCCTACGCCGCGCTTTTCACGGCGGGCTTGCTGGAATTGGGCACCGAGACGGAGGATTTCGTCAAGCTGACGCAGCGGATCGGTCGCAAAACCGGTGGCATCCGTCCCGGCAACTTCACCTCCATGATCCGGGACACACGCCAGGCGGCAGCCTGGACGTTCCTCCGGGGCAAGGCTACTGTCGCCCAGGCCGAGGACCTGCTCGCGATTCTCAGGGATATCCTACTGACGGTCAACTTGGACAATCCTTCGCGCTTCGCCCAGATGGTTCTCGAGCGCAAGGCACGCAAGGAGGCGTCGCTGATCCCGAGGGGCCATGCGGTGGTTGCCACGCGCCTTCGGGCTAAGTTCTCCGAGTCGCACTGGGTGGATGATGAGATCAGTGGCGTCGACTACCTCTTCTTCCTGCGCAACCTTGCGGATGAGGTTACCTCTGATTGGTCGGGGGTTCTGGGGAAACTGGAGGCGGTGCGGAAGCTGCTGATTAACCGTAGCCAGATGGTCTGCAACGTGACCCTTGATGAGGAGAACTGGGCCAAGGTAGCACCCAAGCTTGACGGATTCCTGGCCTCGCTACCAGCGGCCCCTGTGTCGACCGTTACCTGGACGCCTGCGCTGCCGGAGGGCCCAGAGGCTTTGACCTTGCCCGCCAGCGTGAACTATGTGGCCAAGGGGGCGAATCTCTTCGACCTCGGCTACGAGCTCGACGGTTCCACCGAGGTTATCGCGCACTACCTGCGCAGCACCTGGCTCTGGGAGCGCGTGCGCGTTCAGGGCGGGGCTTACGGTGGTTTTGCCCTTTTCGACGCCCATTCCGGCACCTTTGGCTATGTCTCCTACCGCGACCCGAATTTGGTGCAGACGTTGGATATCTACGATCAGACCGCCGATTTCCTGGCGAACTTGGATCTCTCTCAGGACGAGTTGGTCAAGGGCATCATCGGTGCGATCGGCAACCTCGATGCTTACCAGTTGCCCGACGCGCGCGGCTACAGCGCGATGGCCCGATATCTGATCGGCTACACCGATGAGGCGCGCCAAGCTTACCGCGCCCAGGTGCTGGGGACAACGGTTGAGGACTTCAGAGCATTCGCTGAGGTGCTTAGGCGGGTGGCAGACGCCGGGGAGATCGTGGTGCTGGGGTCCGCGTCAGCTGTTGAGGCCGCCGAGGAAGTGCGCTCTCTCGGCTTTGAGATGACAAGAGTTCTTTGAAGGAGGAGGAAGCGATGACGTGGCCGACCCGCGAGGAAGCATGGGAACTGCTGAACGAATATACCAAGAGCCCGAGCCTGATCAACCACGCACTGGCGGTTGAGGCAGGGATGCGGGCTTACGCCCGCCGTTTCGGCGAGGACGAGGAGAAGTGGGGCGTCGTCGGGCTGATTCACGACTTCGAGTACGAGCAATACCCGGATCTGGGCCCCGGTGGGCATCCATTCAAAGGCTCGGAGATCCTGCGCGAGAAGGGCTGGCCCGAGGAGTTGATCCGCGGCGTGTTGGCGCACGCCCCTGATTTGACCGGCACGACCCTCGAGACCAACATGGAGAAAGCGATCTACGCGGTGGATGAGCTGACCGGCCTGATCGTGGCTGTGGCGCTTGTCCGGCCCAGCAAATCCCTATTGGACGTCAAAGCGAGCTCGGTCAAGAAGAAGTGGAAGGATAAGAGCTTCGCCGCTGGCGTCAACCGCGAGGATATCGAAGAGGGCGCCGAGATGCTGGGCGTCGAGCTCTCGGAGCACATCGGTGTGGTTTTGGGTGCGATGCAGGACATCGCCGGTGATCTTGGGTTGGCTGGGAGCGGCTAGCACCCCCGCGATGAGAGATCGCCGGGGTAGGCCCCAGGTGCGTCTCCGGTGGGTTAGCCTGATCGTGGGGTTGTTCCTGTTGTTTGGGCTTGGAGGGAGCAAGGCCCTGGCCCAGGAAGATGTGCCACCGGGAGTCTTGAACGACCCTCGATGGACCGCGTTCCTGAACACCACCGTCTTCTATGAGACCACGATCTCCATTCCCACCTATCCCTACGCCGATTACCTCGAGTCCGCTTACGATCCCACGTACAATATGACCTATCCGGTCCTGGACTGGGACCGGTATGAGGCGGCAGATCCTCAGCCGACCCCCAGGCTCTACCAGCTTCTCGTGATGGAGAATGCCTATCTCAAGGTGACGCTCTTGCCTGAGTTGGGGGGCCGCATCTACCAGTTGATCGACAAGACCACCGGTCACAACCAGCTCTACCAGAACCCCGTGATCAAGCCCACGGCATGGGGGCCGCCGGAACAAGGCTGGTGGCTAGCGGTTGGGGGTGTCGAGTGGGGTCTTCCGGTGGAGGAACACGGTTATGAGTGGGGCCAACCCTGGACTTGGTCCAGGATCTCCTCAACCGAGGGCGTGACCATTACGGTGCAGGATACCGCCGGTACACATCAGCGGACTGCCGGCGATCGGATCTGCGCGGCGATCGACATCCATCTCCCCGCCGACCGCGCTTATCTCGTTGTGGAGCCTCGGCTGGAGAATCCTACCAGCGAGTCGCTGGACTACAAGTTCTGGATCAATGCCGCGCTGGCCCCTGGCCCCGCGAATACGACAACCGAGGGTTTCACCTTTGTCTTCAACGCGCCGGAGATGTCGGTCCATTCCACGGACGATGACCGGCTGCCCGGGGCTATGCCCACGGTTCCCAGTGGGCCAGATTACCGGTTCAGCTGGCCCGAATACGAGGGCGTGGACTATGCCAAGCTGCGCAACTGGCACGAGTGGTTGGGCTTCTTCGAGTATCCCCAGGCGACCAAGGGCTTCATCGGTGCTTACGATGACGCCCAGGGCGAGGGGGTGCTGCGGATCTTCCCGCCGGAGATAGCGACCGGCGCTAAGGGCTTTGCCGTTGGGTGGGGAGACGATGCGCTGCCGTCCTGGCTGTGGACCGACGGCGATACTACAGGGGCAGAGGTCCACGGGGGTGTTGCGCCTACCTTCTGGGACGCGGCGACGTTGGCGGCGGGTGAGGTCACGACCTGGCGCGAGGTCTGGTACCCCGTTCGCAACCTTGCCGGTACAGATCACCAGGTCGATATCTCTGCCGCCACCGAGGAAGGCGTGCTTGATGTGTCGAAGTCCGGGGATCTACTCCACATCGAGGTGCTGCCCACCCGCTACTGGGCTTCCGGCGAGACGGAGCTCTATGTCTGGCAGCGCACAACCTGCACCGAGTTAGCTCATTGGCGGCTGCTCTCCCTGGGGCCGACCGACGGCTACGAGAACAACCTCTACGTCGGGGATTTGACCTTGGACGAGCTGTCGGTGGCCTTCGTGCGAGTGGCAGATCAGCACGTGTTGATCGCCTATGGCCCGTATGACTGTCTCAACCCCTCAAGCTCAGAGGCGCATCTCGGCTATGGGGTGAATATCTGCGATATCTCCCACGTCACAGGCCTCGTTGACCCCTTGGGTTTCGAGTGGGTGAAACTGTGGGAGGAGTATTCCGGGCTGCCCGCGGAGCCCATGTCCAAACACGTCCTCTACAACGTCGACCTTGGGGCCTACGTCAACGACCTGAACGGCTGGCGGCTCAAAATCCGTGGCGTGGCACAACAGGGTATTAGCATTGTGCGGGCCTACGAGATCGGCAACGAGCCCAATGTGCGCAATGCCAACTGGGGTGGGTTGGCGCCCGATCCGCAGCGGCTGACAGAGCTGCTCTGCATCGCCTATGACGAGATCAAGGCTGCCGATCCCACGGCCTATGTGATCAGTGGCGGCCTTGCGCCTGTGGGACGGCTGGCGCCCTGTGATAATCCACTTTTGTGTAACGCTATCGATGAGCGGGTCTATCTGCAGGCGATGCTCGACTACGGCGCAGCAGCCTGTATGGACGGCTTTGGCTACCACCCCTATGGTTTTGCCTATCCCCCCGAGCGCGATCCCCTGGACGTCAGCAATGGGTTTGCTTTCCGGGGTGTCGAGAAGATGCACGACATTCTGGTCGCCGCCGGCTTTGGGGAGATGCCCATCTGGGCGACGGAGTTCAACTGGATTCGCCAGCCTGAGGATGATGGCTACGAGTTCAACTGCGACGTAGATCCCGACTACAGCGTCAGCTTCCTATGGCAGGAAGTCAGCGCGGCAACGCAGGCCGACTACCTCGTCCGGGCATTCCAGTACGCCGATGAGCACTGGCCCTGGATGCAGGGCATGTTCGTCTGGAATCTTGACTGGCACAACTACAAGACCTCTCTCCCCTGCTTTCACGCGCGTTACTACGCGCTGCGGCGTCACGACGGGAGTGACCTTGGCGCGCCGACGCTGGCCTACGACGCCCTAGCTGCGATGGTCAAACGGCCCTGGGCGGTGACGCCGGCGCCGCCCCGACCGCCCCGATTGGCGGTAACCCCCGCCACAATTGGGCTTATCAGTGAGGTGGCGCAGCCGAGGATCCTCACGGCGACTTTTGCTATAGCCAACACAGGCAGCGGCACGCTGACCTGGACGGCAGTGGTCTCACCGCAGAGCACGCTGGAGGTGACGCTCACGCCGGCGCAGGGCACGCAGGTTACACCGCTCTCGGTGGGGGTTGATACGGCGGGGTTGGCCACGGGGTACTACACGGCGACGCTGGTGATCGATGCGGAGCCGTCCACCACCTTGGGGGTGCCCCAGATCGCCGAGGTCCGTCTCCACGTGGTCGACGAGTTGGCGCGAAGTTATCTGCCTGCCGTGCTCCGCTCGTACGCCGCACCAACGCCGTCTGTGCCCCCACCGCCTGTGCTGACGCCCATCCCGAGCACGCCGGAAGGGCCGTCCAAGATCGGAACCCACGCCATCGGCGATGGTGGTACGACTGCCCTGGTCCAGCAGGTCGCCGCTGCAGGCGGCCATGTAGCCTTGGTCAAGGGGCTGACCTCTTTTGGCTATCTCTGCGAGGTGAAGCAGATCTCGCCGCAGACCGTGACGATCGGGCGCTGGCAGAGCGCACAATGGGAAGCTGTGGTGGCGGGCGGCAGTGCAGCAGAGAAGGCCGCCGACTATATGGATGAACACATGGGTCACTGGGAGGAGGAGCGCGCCTGCGTCGACTACTGGGAGGTGCTCAACGAGGTCGATCCCCCCACGATCTCCGGTCACGTCTGGCTGGCGGAGTTCTACAAGGCGGCGATGGCGATCGCGGAAGCCAACGGCTACAAGCTCGCGATCTTCTCCTATAGTATGGGCGTCCCCGAGATCTATGAGTGGGAGGCGATTGCCGATACCAACGTCTTCGCCCACGCCAAGGCCGGCGGCCATATCTTGGCCCTCCACGAGTATGGAGGCCCCCTGCTGAGCGATCTCTGGGGCGAACCGTTACCCACCTATCCTGGGCAAGATCCAGAAGACCCCTCGCTGCCTCGTTATGCGGACCGGGGCGTACTTGGCGGGCGCTACCGCCATCTCTACCGCGACATCCTGATTCCCAGAAACCAGGTGATTCCCCTGGCGATCACCGAGGCCAACCTGGCGATTGACGACGCCGATACTCGCGCCGCCTACTTCCTAGACGATATCGCCTGGTACGATGACCGGCTCCGCGAGGATGACTACGTGTTGGGGATGGCCATCTTCA
>JAFGNI010000725.1 GCA_016927095.1 Anaerolineae bacterium
AGGAATACCCATATAGCTCGGAGAGAGCAGTACGACGTCGCCCTGGCGGAACCCGGTATTGATGACTTGAGCCACTTCCCGCCACTGCGGTTTGGGAATCGCAATGATATTCGTCAGGGAAGCCGCGACTGACAACACAACTATGGCAATCCAGACAAGACGCCTTCGAGCTAGTCCAGACCATATCCACGCGAAGCCAACCAGAACGGGGACCCAGGCAACGAGGATATGTCGCTTAACCGTATAACCTCTGGGCAGTACAGAGAGCACTAGCAAGATGACGTAGAGCAAGATCGTTAGCGCCTGGACCAATCGGTGAGAGCGAAGCTCGGTGAGAGCTCTTGACCTATGCCTGATCAGACGCCAGATACCGATCGTCAATCCCGCCAAAGAAATCAAGATTCCAAGAGCCGCGACGGGAACAATCAGTTGATGCCCGAAACCCACGGTGCGCTCCAGCAAAGGTAGCACATAGAGCTGATCGCTGAGAACGATGGCCAAGAACCTCTGCATAGATGGCGTCAGAAGCCAGGGCACAAACGCTAGGCCGGCCACCACCAATGCCACAATCCAGGCCAATGTCTTTCTCAAGGTCGTCCGTGATGAGGCAAGCATACCGACCGCAAGAAGAAAGTGAACGGGACCCAAGAGGATGGCATCGTAGTGCAAATACAGTCTCGCCACGACCGAAAGACAGTAACCAAGCCACGCTGTCACAGTGGGATGCTCGAGGACCTCAAGGAGCAGCACCGTCGCCAAGAGACTCAGCATAACCAAGAGTGCGTAGCTGCGTAGTTCCTGGGAATACCAGATCAAGAGAGGAGAGAGCGCAACCAACCACATGCTTTTGGTCGCCGTCTCTCGATCGGAAAGGCGCATCGCAAGCCGATAGGAAAGGGGAATGCAGAACGTTCCAATGACGGCAGAGGGCAAGCGAAGCAAGAAGGGTGTTGAAGCGATCTCAAGCCAAGGCCCTAGCAGTACGTAGTACAGCGGAGGATGATAGGCGCCTACAGAGCCCGCAAGCCAGGCATCGAGTCCGGCGCGTGCAGTCCGGATGCTCAAAACCTCATCGAGCCATAGTGTCTTGCTCCCGAGCAGCAAAAGGCGTAAAGCGAATCCAATGGCACAGGCCACCAGTATGACCCTTGGCGTTTGAGCAGCTTCGGTCTGCCTGCCTCCGACAGTCATCAGAACGGCCTCATAGACGCTGCGCTGCCCAGGCGTATGAATGCCGGTAGATCCACCGGATGTTGACCCGTCACGACGGCTGTCTTGATGAGCTTCTGAATCATCGCGCTCCCCTGGCCTTAAGTCAGCAGACCGAAAGCATTCTACACCAGCTCAAGCGCACATCCCAATTCCGAGATCTACCCCTGGCAATGCCCAGGCCCGAGTTGCCGGTATAATAGGCACCAATGGCCAATCGGGAGGCACACATGATAGTCTACTTCAATGGCGAGTTCGTGCCCAAGGGTGACGTCTGTATTTCCCCGGACGACCGGGGCTTTCTGTTCGCCGACGGCGTCTATGAGGTGATCTGTGCCTGGAATGGGAAGCTTTTCCAGGCCGGTCGCCACTTCGCGCGCCTTGCCCGCAGCTTGCACGCGCTTCACATTCCTTCACCCAACCTGGAGGAGCTCGAGCAAGCCGTTACCACGTTGCTTCTGCGCAACGACCTCCAGCATAACGGCGGCAAGATCTACATCCAGATCACACGGGGGGCCACAACACGCGGGCACGCGTTTCCCGACACACCCATCCCTCCCACGGTCTATGCGTCTGTGGTTCTCTACCACCCACCCAGGGACGCGTGGGAGGCGGGTGTACAGGCGATCGTTGTCCCCGATATTCGCTGGGCCCGGTGCGACATCAAATCTTTGGCGCTGCTGCCCAATGTGCTCGCCAGCCAACGCGCCAAGACCGCAGGTGCCTACGATGCGATCCAGATCCGCGACGGGATGGTCACCGAAGGTTCCCATACGAGCGTGTGTGCCGTCTTCAAAGATGTGCTGGTCACCCACCCCCTCACCCACCACATCCTGGGCGGTGTGACGCGCGATCTTGTGCTGGAACTCTGTCCCACGCTGGGCATCGAGACCCGGGAGTGCCCGATCCTCGAGGAGGAACTCGGCATGGCCGATGAGGTCATGCTGTTAGGCACCACGACCGGCGTCATGCCTGTCATCAGGCTCGAACAACGTCGCGTCGGCACAGGCAGACCTGGCCCGATCACGCGCAAGCTGCAAGCCACCCTCCACGGGATGATGCTGGGGCATGCCTCCTAAGCGCCGTTCAGCACGAGATCCACGCGCCGGCCGGTCGGCCGGCGCGTGATCGTATCAGCAATCTAGAAGTCCTGCAGCAGCTGAAGCAGCTTCCGATCGAGCTGGTGCCCGCGCCAGTCCTCGTAGTCGACATCGGCACGGCCCGAGTCGAGAATCCCGAAGCTGCCGCGGAAGTTCCATAACGCATATCCGATGTTGTGTACCGTCAGGATCTCCAGTACATCCCGGAACCACCGCAGGACGACATCGTGGGGCGTCTGATTGTAGGCGCCGCCCTCCCCACAGTGCACACCGATGCCCTGCGCTGCAAGCGCGACCCACGGCGCGTACAAGGTCTCCAAGTCCTGGCGATCCCAGTGCTCCCCGTAGTGCCAGCCCCCTGGCCATTGAGGCACCGGCCAATTCTGCCCATTGACCCAAGAGGCTTTGTAGTGGCTGATACCCATCGGTTCGTAGGCGCGACAGCTCTGCGCGATGCCGAGATCGGCCAACTCCGGCATCGAGATGCGCCCGTAGCCGAGGCCATCCGCGAGGATCAGGCGGTCCGCGTCGATCTGGCGGATGGCCTTCACCGTCGCGCGTACCACGCGCTCATGGTCATCCCGCGTCATCCCGCCCTCACCCGGGCGTGGCGGCTCATTGATGAGGTCGAAGCTCAGCTGCGTGGAAGGAATGCTCTGGTAGCGTTTGGCCATCGTCTCCCAGTGGAAGACAAAGGCATCGAGGGCCTCCTGATCCTTCCAGAGGTTGAAGGGCTCCTGACGCTCGCGGTTGACGGAGTATCCAGGGCCGCGATGGAAGTTAAGCGAGATATGGACACCGTAAGCCTGCCCAAGCGTCACGACGCGGTCGAGCTTCTCAAGCATCAACTCGTCCAGCTTGTACACGTCATCATCCTTCGTCCAGAGCGTGTAGCAAGCCGGTATCCGGGCGAAGTCGAAACCCCAATCGGCGATCCAACGGAAATCATCCTCGCGGAAGTTGCCATCGCTCTTCGTCGTGAACATCTCCAGTAGGTTGAAGCCGCGCCATCGCGGCAGGGCGGTTTGGGTGGTTGTCATCATAGGACTCCTTTTAGAGCTATCAGCCATCAGCTTTCAGCGGTCAGCAACAACGCAGAAGAACGGAGAAAGAAGCATGAAGTAAGGTAGTCTGCTACGGGCCGGGTACTTCATACTTCTTTCTCCGTTCTTCTGACTTCAGCTGACTGCTGATTGCTGACCGCTGCTTCACGCGGTCAAC
>JAFGNI010000726.1 GCA_016927095.1 Anaerolineae bacterium
GGGCGCAGGCAGCTTTCCTGCACGACCTGGCATCCGGTGCAGATCCGCGCCCTGTCCACCCTGATGCTCCGCCGCTGGAGTTGCGGTACGACCACACCTTCGAGCCGCCCACCGCTATGCGACCACTGCTCCTGGCCGTCACTGAGCAGATGGCGACGCGGCTTTCAAACACACTGGATCGAAGGGGCTATCAAGCTCAGGGGTTGCGCGTCGAGCTGACAGACGTTGAGGAAATTGCCCAAATCAGCACCACCGCCGTCGATCCCCCCACGGCGAACCAGGGCCTCCTCACACGCCGGATCCAGTTTCTTGCCAACCGTATCCAGCTCAAGCATCCGGTAGAGACGATTGAGGTGGTCGTCTACCCGCTGCGCCCGGCCTATCTGGGCGCGACGCAGCTCGCCCTCTTCTCCGCGCCGCGCGACTACCGGCTGCGACGCCTGCAGGAGGCGCTGCGCCTGCTGCGCGAACGCTTTGGCGAGTTCATCGTGATGATCGGCGCGTTGATCCGCCCCCCTTCTCCCCGCCCACTGCGCGTCATCACGAACCCTGACCGGACGCCCAGCCTGCTGATCCCGCTGGACGATCCCCCCCACCATTCACCCGATTCCAGTGAAGTACCCACGTACGAAGTACACACGTACGAAGTACGCACTATCTACGAGCACTGGCGGGAGCGCCGCCTCTGGTGGGCGCGCCCCCTGCTACGCGACTACTATCGCCTAGAAGATGACACAGGCGCCGTGCGCCTGATCTATCAGGATCTCACATCCCAGCATTGGTGGCTGGAGCGGAGGGGATGAATGGTTGGGCCAAGGAGGACATCCGCCTACGTGGAGCTCCACGCGCATTCCAGCCACAGCCTCCTCGACGGCGTCCCACACCCCGCCGAACTTGTCGCCCACGCCGCGAACTCGGAGATGCCGGCGCTAGCCCTGACCGATCACGACGGGCTCTACGGCGCCGTGCCCTTCATCCGTGCTGCCGAGGCGGCGGGGATCAAGCCCATCATCGGCGCGGAGTTGACCCTGACGGACCAGACCCACCTGCTTCTGCTGGCGGAGTCCGCTCAAGGCTATGCTAACCTCTCGCAATTGATCACACTGGCCCACCAGGACCAGCCCAAAGGTACCGCCCGTTTAGATCCGGATTGGCTGCCCAACTATCGTGAGGGACTGATCGCGCTCTCAGGGTGTCGCGAGGGCGTGATTGCCCGACCGCTGCTTTCCGGCGACCGCGATCACGTCCTCGCCGCCGCTCAGCGTTACGCCGCTCTCTTCGGCCCGGACCACTTCTTCATCGAGGTGCAGCGCCACTTTCATCGCGGCGAGACCTATCTGGTCCGCGACCTGCGCGACCTGGCCCACCACTTAGGCCTGCACACGGTCGCCACCGGGAACGTCCACTACTTAGAACCGGCCCAACGTGAGATCCACGACGTGCTAACCTGCATCCGCCTGCATACCGCGCTCGATCAGGCAGGCGACCGGTTGCGGTCCAACGACGAGTACCACTTCCGGACGCCGGCGGCTATGGCGACGCTCTTCGCTGATATGCCCGATGCGCTGGCAAACACGGTCCGCATCGCCGAACGGTGCGCCGGTGCGACAACCTTCCTGACCGGCGGGCACCAGATCCTGCCGGCCTTCGAGACCCCCGACGGCAGCCCACCGGACGCCTACCTCCGCAGGCTCTGCGAGCAGGCGATGCACACCCGCTATCGAGCCAGCCCGCCGCGTACGTTGCTGGACAAAGAGCTCCAGATCATCCAGCAACTCGACCTGGCCAACTACTTCCTGATCGTCGCCGATATCGTCCATTTTTCCCGTTCCCAGGGGGTGCGCTGCCAGGGACGGGGCAGCGCGGCCAACTCGCTAGTCGCTTATCTGCTCAACATCTCCCCCATCGACCCCATCGCCATTGACCTGGTCTTTGAGCGTTTCCTGTCAACAGAGCGACCCCGCCCACCGGATATTGACATCGACTTCGCCGCCGACCGGCGTGAGGAGGTCATCCAATACGTCTACGAGCGCTACGGGCGGGACCATGCCGCGATGGCCTGCACGCTGGTGACCTTTCGGGCGAGATCCGCCGTGCGCGACGTGGCCCGCGCGCTGGGCTTCCCCCCGGCGCTGGTCGAGCGCCTCGCCGAGGGACTGCGGCTCCACGACGAGCAGAGCGTCCGCGAGGCCGAGGGAATGGTGAGCAAGTTCGGTTCGGACTTAGGCGCGGCCCCCTTCCAACACCTGCTGCGACTAGCCCCCCAACTGGAGGGCCTCCCCCGCCACTTGGGCATCCACAATGGCGGCATGATCCTCTCCGGCCCCCCGCTCCCCACGTTGATCCCGCTGGAGCCAGCCACCATGCCCGACCGCACCGTGGTACAGTGGGACAAATACGCCCTGGAGGACGCCGGCATCATCAAGGTCGATATTCTGGGCCTGCGGATGCTCTCCGCCATCGAAGACGCCGTCACCATTGTCGAGGCGCTGACGGGCCACCGTCCGGATCTCGACGCGCTGACGCCGGACGATCCCGAGGTCTACGCCATGCTGGCCCGCGGGGAGACCATCGGTGTCTTCCAGGTGGAGAGCCGGGCGCAGGCCAACCTGATCCCCAACTTCAAGCCCCAGTCCTTTGCTGACCTCGCCATCCAGATCGCGCTGATCCGCCCCGGGCCACTGCAGGCCAACATGGTCCGGCCCTATCTGAAGCGCCGGCAGGGGAAAGAGCCGGTCCGCTTTCTCCACCCATTGCTCAAGCCGGCGCTGGCGGAGACACTGGGCGTCATCGTCTTTCAGGAACAGGTCCTCAAGGTGGCCCGGGACCTGGCGGGGTTCACGCCAGGGGAGGGCGAACAACTGCGTCGCGCCCTGAGCAACAAGCGCGGCGAGGAGGCCGTCGCCGCCTTTCACGGGCGCTTCATCGAAGGCGCCCGCGCGCGCAACGTGCCCCGGCCCATCGCCGAGGAGGTCTTCACCCAACTCCAGGCCTTCGGTGGCTACGCCTTTGCCAAGAGCCACGCTGCGGCCTTCGCGGTGCTCACCTACCAGTCCGCCTGGCTGCGTGCAACTTACCCCGCCGCCTTCTTCGCCGCGCTCCTGCGCCACCAACCGATGGGCTTCTACCCCGCCCACGTCATTGTCGCCGAGGCCCGGCGCCACGGCGTGGAGATCCGCGGCGCCGATGTGCACGTCTCAGATGTGGGGGCGACGGTGGAAAAGACAAACCAACAAATGGACAAATCGGCAGAGGGGGCGATCCGGCTGGGGCTGGAGACGGTGCGGGGATTGGGGACCGAGGCCGGAACTGCCATCGTCGCTGCTCGCAGCGAACACCCCTTCCGGTCCTTGGCCGACCTCTGCCTGCGCACCGGTCTGGGGCGCCGGGCGCTGGAGTCGCTGATCATGGCTGGCGCGCTTGACCGCTGGGGGCAGCCACGCCGCCAACTGCTCTGGGAGCTTCATGCAGCGCTGCAAGCCGCCAAGGCTGCCCCGGCCCTCGGGCTCGAACCCAAGGGCGAGCCGGCCTTCGCCGCGCTCCCGCGCCACGAGCGGCTCTGGCTGGAACAGACCTACACCGGCGCCACAGCGGGCGCCCACATCACCGCGCTGGTCGGGCGCCAACTCCGCCAGATGGGCGCCACCCCCAGCGCCGAGCTGGAACGCTGGCCCGACGGCACCCGCATCCGGATCGGAGGCGTCGTCGTTGCCCGCCAGCGTCCGCCCACCGCTAACGGCATCGCCTTCCTCGCCGTCGAGGATGAACACGGCATCGTCAACATCATGCTCCCCGCCGACGTCGTCGACGCCTACCGCCGTCCCGTCATGTCACGCTTCGTCGTCGTCGAGGGCAAAATCCAGCGCGATGGCGCCGCGATGACCGTCGTGGGCCAGCGGGTCATCCCGCTGGGGGCAGGCGGTTGATCACACCCATTGAAGTGTGCTACGAACTCCGCTATACTGTAATCAGCCCCGACAACACGCACGTGGCGCTAGCGATGAGGTCCAGATATGGAAACAGTTATGAAGGCCATAGAGGTAACCGGCACAATCGATGAACACCGGCGTATCGAACTGGACGAAGAGCTACCCATCTCCGGCCCTATGCACGTGCGTGTCATCGTGCTCTACCCAGAAACCGAAGACCTGAATGAGGCCGACTGGCTTAAGTCCGGTGCCAACAATCCCGCGTTTGACTACTTGCGCGAACCTCAAGAGGACATCTACTCACTGGCGGACGGAGAACCGTTTCGTGATGAAGCATAGCGAAACTCAGAAATCCGCCTCGCGCGGCGTCCCGATCGACCGCTCGGCCTACGACGCCGCACTTCAAGAGATCATCCGGCGGCTCATCCGTGAGTACAGGCCCGAGCGTATCATCCTGTATGGCTCTATGGTATCAGGTCAAGTCGACGATGACAGCGACATCGACCTCCTGATCGTCAAGGAAACCGATCAAGATCCCCTTTCACGGCGCGTGACGGTCCGTCGCCTCGTTGCCGACCGCACGCGGCGGATGCCCTTCTCTCCACTGGTCGTCACGCCTGAGGAACTCAGGCGACGACTCCAGCTGGGCGATCCCTTCTACGAGCAAATCCTCGACCAAGGTAAGGTCCTCTATCCGGATGGCTAACTCCGGCCTACCCGAGGAGTGGCTATCATAGGGCGACCTCGACATCGAGGCAGCCAGCATCCTCCTGGAACAAGGGGGGCCACTGGCAATCGCAGCTTTCCACATCCAGCAAGCCATCGAGAAGTACCTTAAAGGCTATCTCCTGAACACAGGTTGGCAACTGCGACGGATCCACGATCTGGAGACGCTCGCGCAACAAGCAGCCCAAGAGGATGAAGCCTTCACCGATTTCGTAGCGCCCTGTCAGCGGATCACAGAATACTACATCGAGGCACGCTACCCGATTGGCACCGCCACGGAGTTCAGCGCACAAGGGGTCGAAGCTGATCTCGCGACCGCCGAGTCGCTCAGGACTCTCATCCGGTCGCGATTACATTCACCGAGCCCCTAGCGGCAGGGCTCATTCAGGCAGATTCAGAGGAGCCACATAACAACGTCCCCGGGCGCTCAAACCGCGCACCCGAGGACGCAACCGACCACCTACTTCTTTCTCCCTACTCCCCCCTCCAGCCGACCGCTGACAGCTGAAAGCTGATAGCTCTCACGGGAATATCCCCCGCTCCTTATACACCCTCTCCAATCGCGAGAGCGCAACGATATACGCCGCCGTGCGCCAGTCCGTGTTGTGTTTCTCCACCATCGCCCGCACGCCGCGATAGGCATTCAGCATCTGCTTGCGCAGCTTCGCATCCACCTCGTCCAGGTCCCAGAACTCGCTCCGCTTGTTCTGCAGCCACTCGAAATAGCTCACAACCACGCCGCCAGCATTGGCGAGGACGTCGGGCAGCACCAGAACCCCCTTCTCCTGCAGGATGCGGTCGCCCTCGATGTCGGTGGGACCATTCGCCCCCTCCACCACCAGCTTGACGTCAAGCCATGGAGCCGTCTCCGCCGTGACCTGACCTTCCAACGCCGCCGGGATAAAGAAGTCCGCTTTGGTGCGGAAGAAGGTCTCGTGGTCCACCGGGTTGCCACCCGCGTAGCCCTGGATGCGTCCCTCCTCAGCGACATAGGCTGCCAGGTCGTCAGGATCGATCCCATCGGCGTTCACCATCGCCCCCGAGTGATCCTCAACCGCGATCAGCACCGCGCCCAGCGGCTTGAGCAGCCGCGCAGCCCAGCTACCGACGTTGCCGAAGCCCTGGATCGTGTAGGTCGCGCCCTCGAGCGGGAAATCGTAGTCCTTGGCCCACGCCGCCAGCACGTAGACGAGACCCTGACCCGTCGCCTTGTCGCGTCCCAAGCTGCCGCCGGACTCCACCGGCTTGCCCGTCACCACGTGGACCGAGCGATTGCGCTCCAACGGCGGCATCATCTGCAGATAGGTGTCCATAATCCAGGCCATGATCTGCGGATTCGTGTTGACATCCGGGGCGGGGATGTCGTACTCGGGGCCGATGTTGCTGCCCAGGGCAAAGGTGAAGCGCCGCGTGATGCGCTCCAGCTCCTCCTTGCTGTAGTCCCACGGTCGCATCTGGATACCGCCCTTGGCCCCGCCGTAAGGGATGCCGGCGATTGCCGTCTTCCACGTCATCCACGCCGCCAAAGCGCGCACCTCATCGATGTTCACCGCCGGGTGAAAGCGCAGCCCGCCCTTGTAAGGCCCCAGCACGTTGTTGTGCTGCACCCGGTAGCCGGTAAACATCTTCACACAACCATTGTCCATCACGACGGGGAAATTGACCACGATCTCGTTGGTGGTCTGAGAAAGAATCTTGCGGATTTCAGGGTCCATCCCCATCAGATCGGCTGCCTTGCTGAACTGCACCATCACGGTCTCGTAGACGCTCAAATTGGCCATATGTTGCCCTCCCGTTAAGTTACATTTGTTATACCATTCGACGGCCAATCAGCGAATGGACAAATGAGCGGAAAACGCGCGCTGACCTTCCTCATTCAAAATGGTGTATGATAGGGAGAGATGCCGTGACCTTCCGGGTAGCTTGAAGCTACCCGGAAGGTGATGACAGCACCGGTGCAGAGACGAGGTAACCGATGAATCGAGAGCAACAACAAGACACAGCCCCCCGTCGTGCGATCTTCATCTCCTCGCCCGACCTATGGCGCCATGGCTTCGGCGGCAAGCACCCGCTGAAACCGGAGCGGCTGGCCCGCACCGTGGCGCTCCTGGAGGGCTACGACGCCTTCGCGGCTGACAACGCCACCATCGTCGAGCCCCGCCCCGCCACCGATGAGGAGCTGGCCCGCTTCCACACCCACGAGTACATCCAGATCGTCAAAGCACTCAGCGACGGTAACCTGCCCAACGTCCCGGCGCGTCGCCACGGCTTTGGCGCGGGCGACAATCCTGTCTTCAAAGGTATGGACAAGGTCTCCCGGCTCAAGGCCGGCGGCGGGCTGGTCGGCGCTGAGATGCTGCTGTCCGGTGCGTGCCACGTGGCCTTCAACTTCAGCGGCGGGCTCCACCACGCGATGCCCTCCAAGGCCTCGGGGTTCTGCATCTACAACGACATCGCCGTCACCATCGCCTGGCTGCTGACCCAGGGCCGGCGCGTTGCCTATGTGGACATCGATGCCCACCACGGCGACGGCGTCCAGGCGGCCTTCGAGGACACCGATCAGGTGCTGACCATCTCCCTACACCAGGATGGTCACACGCTCTTCCCGGGCACCGGCTTCGTCGACGAGACGGGGCGCGGCGCCGGCGAGGGCACCAGCGTCAACGTGCCGCTCTATCCCCAGACCGATGACGAAACCTACCTCTGGGCCTTCCGCGAGGTGGTGCCGCCGCTGGTGCGCCGCTTTGCACCGGACGTGCTGGTGAGCCAACTGGGCGTCGATACGCACTACACCGACCCCCTCACCTATATGGGACTCACCACCGCGGGGCACGAGGCGCTATTCCAGGAATTCGCTGCACTGACACCCGGGAAGTGGTTCGCCTGCGGCGGCGGGGGCTATAACCTCGATGTCGTGCCCCGCTCGTGGACCTTGGCCTTCGGCGTGATGTCGGAACAGGCCTTCCCCGACGAGCTCCCGCAGAGCTACCGCGATCAGTATGGGGGCCAGTGGCTCCACGACCGCGACCCCGCCCCCATCGACCGTGCCACCCGGGACCGTGCGCGCCGTCGCGCCGAGGAGGTCGTCGCCGCGGTGAAGGACCGGTTCGAAATCTAGGCAGGCGCCCTAGTCATCAGTCAGGCTGGTTCGTAGTAACCGCTTCAGCGGTTCCGCGGCCGAAGCCGCCTCCCATCCTCAACCATCAGGCCAACTGACCACTACGCCTTCCTTGCGATCACCGCGATCTCCGTTCCGTCCGCGTCAAAAGAATCGCCGGCGACGTTTGCGTATATAGCCTCGATCGCCAACCCGTTTGCCGCGAACTCCGCACGCAGCGCCTCCGGCGTGGTGTACTGCAGCCAATTGTAGACCGTGCGTATGCGGTCCGGCTCGACCAGCGTGTACTTGTCGAGGACCACCTTCTCCTCGTCGTAGATGAAGGTGTTGGCGAAGAC
>JAFGNI010000727.1 GCA_016927095.1 Anaerolineae bacterium
GGGGCCGGAGCGCTCTGGGACAACCCGGAGTTCCGGTTCGAACCGGCGCAGTTCAGGGTCGGCAAGGACGGGCTCACAGGCTGGGTAGCCGGCACGGGCGAGCCCTTGCTGGTACCGGATGTGAACGTGGATCCCCGGTACATCTGGATGCGTCCCAGTGAGACGCGCTCGGAGCTCGTTGTGCCCCTGAAGGTCAAAGGCGAGGTGATGGGCGTGCTTGACATCCAGAGCAATCAGCTCAATGCCTTTGACGAGAGTGATCTACTTGTCGTCCAGTCGCTGGCCCATCAGGCCGCGATCGCTATTGAGAACGCGCGCCTCTACGAACAGGCGAGCCGGTTAGCCGTGATCGAGGAACGCCAGCGGCTGGCCCGCGAGCTCCACGACTCGGTCACGCAGGCGCTCTACGGCGTCAGCCTCTACGCGGAAGCGGCAGCCCGTCAGCTCGGCTCCGGGGCCGCGGAATCGGCAAGTGCCTACATGCGCGACGTGCGGGACACGGCTCAGGAGGCCCTGCGCGAGATGCGCCTGCTGATCTTCGAGCTCCGGCCCTCCGTGCTGGAGAGTGAGGGCTTGGCGGTGGCACTGCAGACCCGCCTTGAGTCGGTCGAGGAGCGCGCCGGCCTCGGGGTGACATTCAGCGTCGAAGGTGAGGCGCCGCTGCCCGCGGACGTTGAGGAGGGCCTCTACCGCATCGCTCGCGAGGCACTGAACAACGCCCTCAAACACGCCGCAGCTCACAACGTCAGTGTCACCCTCGACCAAGGCGAGGAACACATCGTCCTGGAGATTGTGGACGACGGCGTCGGCTTCGACTCTGCCGCCGCGGTACAGAGCGGTGGCCTGGGGCTGGAGGGGATGGCGGAGCGCGCGACGCAGATGGGCGGCGACCTCAGCGTCGAGAGCGAACCCGGTCTGGGCACCCGCGTGCGGGTGGAGGTGACCGTTGACAGAACGGCACCCCGTGCTATACCCGAACGCGACAGGACCGGGACGCCTGAGCAGACAGAGGAGTTCGATGGGGCATAGAGACGACGCGGCACACAGGCAGAGGCAGACCTCCCGTGGACCCATCCGGGTGCTGATCGTGGACGATCACGCCATCGTGCGCCGCGGCATTCGTGCGCTGCTCGAGACCGAGGCCGGCATCGAAGTCATCGGCGAGGCCCAGGATGGTCAGGAGGCGCTCGAGAAGATCAAGGCCCTGGACCCCGACATCGTCCTCCTAGATCTGCTCATGCCCAGGATGGACGGCATCGAGGTGACCCGCCGCGTCAAGGCAGATGACGCCCGGGCACGGATCTTGGTGCTCACCAGCTTTGCCGCCGACGACAAAGTCTTCCCAGCGATCAAAGCCGGTGCCTCTGGCTACCTGCTGAAGGACACCGGTCCGGAGGCCCTGGTCCAGGCCATCCGGCAGGTCTGCCGCGGCGAGTCGTCGCTCTCGCCCATCATCGCCCGCAAGGTGCTCCAGGAGCTCGCCAACCCGGTGGACCGCCCGCCCACCCAGGACCCGCTGACGGAACGCGAGGTGGAGGTGCTGCAGGTCGTCGCCCAGGGCAAGTCCAACCAGGAGATCGCTGAGGCCTTGACCATCAGCGAGGCGACGGCGCGCACCCACGTCAGCAACATCCTCAGCAAGCTGCACCTGGCAAGCCGCACCCAAGCCGCCCTGTACGCGCTGCGGGAGGGATTCGCGTCGCTCAACGACGCAGACCTGGGCGCGGGCAATACCAGCAACCGATGAGGCATGGCGTTTCCCCTGTTAGGAACCAAGCTGTGCGTGCCGCCCACCCGGGCGGATTTCGTGCCGCGACCGCACTTGATCGAGCGCCTCAACAGCAGGCTCCACTCTAGCCGCCACCGGCTAATCCTCGTCTCGGCGCCCCCGGGCTTCGGGAAGACATCGCTCCTCGCCGCCTGGGCGCAGCAGGCGGAGTCGCCGGTTGCGTGGCTCTCGCTCGACCCGGCAGACAACGACCCCTCACGCTTCTGGTCCGGTCTTCACCGTGCACTGACGTCACGGCCCTCGGAAAGCAGCACGGCCGAAGTGGGGCCCAAGCCGGTCGAACCAGAGGCGGCCTTCGCCGCCGTTGCGCGGGACGTCGAGGACGTGAGCTGCCCTTGGGCGCTGGTGCTCGACGACTATCACGTCATCACCGAACCACGCATCAGCGACCGCCTCCTCTTCTTGCTGGAGCAGCTGCCGCCGCAGGCCCATCTTGTCCTGGCGACACGTGCAGATCCGCCCTGGCCCCTGGGCCGCCTGCGGGCGCGGGGCGACCTGCTGGAGCTGAGGACCAAGGACCTGCGCTTCGCGCCAGACGAGGTGCGCGCCTTCCTGCGCGCATCGACGAATAGCGGACTGTCTGATGCCGATATCGCGACCCTGGACAGCCGGACCGAAGGCTGGATCGCGGGTCTGCAGCTTGCAGCGCTCTCCATACGGGATCGGGATCCCCACACGTTCATCCACAACTTTGGCGCCAGCCACCGTTTCATTCTCGACTATCTGGTCGAGGAGGTGCTCGACCGGCAACCCGCACCGGTTCAGCAGTTCCTATTGGAGACATCGATCCTGAAGGCGCTATCGGCCGAAATCTGTGACGCCGTCAGAAGCGAGAGCAACGGCGATGGCTCCGAGCCGGCGTCCTCACAGGAAATGCTGGAGCGCCTAGAGCGCCAGAATCTCTTCGTCACCCCCCTCGACGACGAGCGTCGCTGGTACCGGTATCACCACCTCTTCGCCGACCTGCTGCGTACGCGGCTGAACCATGCCTATCCTGACCGCGTTTCCGGCCTCCACCTGCGGGCCAGCCACTGGTATGAGGATGCAGGCCTGACCGCGGAGGCGGTCGACCACGCCCTGGCTGCCGGCAGCGACGACCGGCTGGCGCACCTGGTCGAGAACCGTGCCCTGCTGATGATCTACCATGGTGAGCTGCACGCCTTGAGTGGGTGGCTGGGTGCTCTGCCGCGAGGCTTGGTCCGAGCCCATCCCTGGCTCACCGTCGCAGAGGCGTGGGCTCTGGCCTACAGCGGGGACCTAGATGCGGCAGAGGATCACCTGGCGTCGATCCCCGATGAGACCGGCACGGCGTCGGCTGAATACCGGCGGTTGGCGGGACACGCCGCGGCGATACGCTCCTACTGCGCGCTACTTCGGGGAGACCATTTGAAGGCGACGGAGCTGGGAGAGGCGGCGCTGCGCCACCTGCCTGAGGCTGAGCTCGCCGTCCGGGGCTTCGCCGCAACCATGCTTGGCACCGTTTTTGCTGCTGGGTCCGATCCCGAGACCGGCTTCCGGCTCTTCAATCAGGCGCTGGCTGCCGCAAGATCGGTGGGAGATGATCTGCTGGCGATCATGGTCCTATCGGAGATGGCAGCGCTCCGGCACAAACAGGGCCGGCTCCACGACGCGGCAGCCAGATGCCGCGAGGCGCTTGCCGTGTCCGACGCCTATGCCCGGCGCGTCGGCGGACCTCCGCCGGCCTCAGCCTTCGCCCTCGCCCGTCTTGCAGGCATCCTCTTCGAGTGGAACGACCTCTCCGGAGCGCTGAACCAGATCGAGCAAGCCGTCAGGCAGTTCGCGGCTTGGGGACAGGAAGACGGTCTGCTGATCGCTACCGTCACGCGAGCCCGAGTGCGCGCCGCACTCGGCGACCTACCAGGCGCCCTCGCCGACGTCGAGAAGGTGAAGCCGGTTGCGCGGAGGCTGACCTGGTATCGGCCCCTCGTCGACGCGGTCGAGGCTTGGCTGACATTGGTCTCACGTATGGCTGCGATAGCATCGCGCCGGGAAGTCGCGACCTGGTTCTGGGACAGTGCTGCCGGGAAGGGAGCCACCCTCGGCGTCGATGACTGCACCGCCTGCGTCTTCTGGGCCCGCACAGGCTTGATCCTGTCGCGGACCGGGACGACCGGCAGTCCGACTGCATACGCCGAGGCCATCCTCGGCACGATGCAGCGGTTCCGTCCCCTACTCGCCTCTGCCGGGACAGGAAGCTACACCATCAAGGCGCTGATCTTCGAGGCGACCGCCCTTCAGATCTTGGGGAACCGCGAAGGGGCCCGAGACGCGATGCTCCGGGCCCTCAGCCTGGCCGAGCCGGAGGGCTACGTCCGGTCCTTTGTCGGCGAGGGCGCAGTCGTTGCCGAGCTCTTGCAGGAGATCAACAGGTGGCTTGGCGGCGTCACTTCCGGTGACGTCCCGAGCCGTGCTTACGTGCGCAGCCTCTTGGACGCCTATGGCGCCGCCGTCTTGAGCAGCAAGTCGCTCGCCGTCGACCCCGGTCCTTCGCCGGCACCGCTGGCGCCGCGCCCCGGCACCGCGCCCTTGCTCGAGCCCCTCAGCGACCGGGAGCTTGACGTCCTGCGCATGCTTCCCACCGACCTCACCACCCCGGAAATCGGCGACCACCTCTACATCACCAAGTCGACCGTCCGCACCCACATCCGCCACATCTACGACAAACTCGGCGTTCACTCCCGCGACGACGCCGTCGCCCGTGCCCGCGCGCTGGGGTTGTTGTAGGCTGGCGACACCACAGAAACACGTGCCGCCTCCGCAGCCGGCTGCGCCCTGAGGCGCGAGATTCAGAACGGGTCATCACTGCTCCACAGACAGGGACTGTTGGCCGGTTCTGAATGACAGCAGCGTCGCTATTGGATAGCCTGTCATCCTGAACGGGCAGACAAGCCGCCTCCGCGAGCAGCCAAGTCCAGTGAAGGATCTCGCGCCTCGAATCCGCGCAGGTTCTGGCGCTGATCGGGCTCTTGTCCGCGCAGTTCATCCACCGGTTCATCCACATAGGGGATGCACACTCACCCACCCCAACGCTAGACTCTGTCCAGAGCTGCACACTCAGCAGCTCTAGCAAAGGAGAGCGCATGAGATCGGTAGAACGTATGGCGTGGGGCGCGATCCTGACCCTCGCGTTGATCGCAGGCAGTCTGTGGGTCACCGTGATCCGGCCGGGCGCGCGACAGGACTGCACGATCTTCACCGCCGCGCAGGGCGACACCGTGCTCTTCGGCAACAGCGAGGACACCCACTTCAGGGAACTCCTGATCGGCTTCTACCCGGCATCCGGAGACGGCTACGGCTCTGTGCACTTCGGGTTCCGGATGAGGAACGGCTCGATCCAGTTCGGCGGCGCGGTCAACGACCAGGGACTGGCGTGGGACCTGAACAGCACGCCCCGCTTCAGGCTCAACCCTCACCCCGAGCTGCCCTACTCCCACGCACAGGACAACTACCTCAGCACCATCACCGAGCAGGCGGCAACGGTTGAGGAGGCCATCCGCATCGCCAAGAACTTCGACTTTGGCGACGAGCTCGAAGGCCAGTTCCATATTGCCGACGCGACCGGCGACGCCGTCGTCATCAGCGCCGGGCCGGACGGCGAGATCGCCTTCACACACAAGGCGCCGGGCGAGGGGCACCTGGTCTCCACCAACTTCGCGCTGGGCGCGCCGGAGCGGGGACCGGTGGACTGGCGCTACGCCACAGCACGGCTGATGCTCGACGCCGGCAGGGTCGAGCAGGCGCTGACCCCATCGTACGCGATGTCGGTCCTGGATGCCGTCCACCTGAGGACTCTGACCAGCTTCACCTTGTACGCCAACGTCATCGACCTCAAGAACCAGGTCATCTATCTGACGTACATGTCGCAGTTCGGCGAAGTGGTCGAGATCGACATTGGGGAGGAGCTGTCCAAGGGGCAGCGGATCTCACAGATGGCCCACCTCTTCAGAACCGCAACCGTGGAGGCTGGCGATGCAGACTATGGTCGCTTCGCTGCCCGTTTCCACGCCGCGATCGCTGCCGTGTTGGCCCTCGGTGTAGCATCGCTGGTGGGCACGACCGTAATGATCGTCAAGAGGGTGTCCCGCAGACGGCGCACCCGCCAACGGAAAGGAGAGTGAGATGTCTGAGAACAAGAAGAGACCGACGTCAGAACGTGTGAGCTACAAGGGCCTGGGGATGGCGCTCGGCCTGGTCCTCGGTGGGCTTCTGGGATGGATCAGCGGCAACATCGCCATCTCCGCAGGCGCCGGGATGGTGCTGGGTTTGGCCGTCGGCACGGCGCTCGACCGGCGCCGCGACCACTCAGACTGAGAGAAAGGAGTCTTGGTACATGAAGAACATGCGTCGTTTCGCTACCACAAAGCCCGTCCTGTTTGGCCTGTTGATGATCGTCGTCTGGAGCCTGCTCGTCACGCTGGGCTACCCGCTCCATTTCCTCTTCCCCGATACCGAGGTGGGCCGGACGCTGGGCGATGCGGCGGCCCGAGCAGCCGCCTTCATAGCCCTGAGCTTGCTGATCTGGGCGCTTGGTTGGCTCCGTCGCTCGGGTCTAGGGCGGTGGGGGAGCCATCTGCTGTGGTGGCTAGCGGCTATACCGGGGACCTATCTGACGCTCGCCGAGCTGTTCGCCTTCACCGGCAACGTCTTCTGGCCTCGGTCATCCTCACCGATGGCCGTCCCGGAGCTCCTGAACACGCTCGCGGGCGCGGCACTCGAGGAGGCGCTCTTCCGGGGCCTCATCCTTACCGCGATGGTGCTGGCTTGGGGCGACACCCACCGCGGCATCGCCAAGGCCGTCGTGGTGTCCTCCCTGCTCTTCGGTGCCACACATCTCACCAACGTCCTCATCCGCCCCGTGGGCGTCGTGATCTTGCAGGCACTCCTGGTCTCGCTACCCGGCATCTTCTACGGCGCGCTGCTCCTGCGCGGCGGCAGCCTCTGGCCCGGCGTCGTCATCCACTGGATCAGCAACGCGGCGATCAACGTCGCGCTGATCGGGAACGCAGCCTATGAGGAGACCCCGACCATGTGGCTCTGGTTCGCCCTCTTCGTCGTGCCTTTGGCGGCAGCTGGTCTCGTCTCGTTGCGGACAGCACCGGTGCTGACCAAGGACGAAGCGAGCGCAGACGCCGGCACGGTGGCGCCGGACGTTATGCTGGCACAGAAGTCGTGACCGCGAGTCAGGACGATACTATGAGCAATGGGCGCAACTTCGACGGCGCTGCCGTTTACGAGATCAAGGTAGCCGGCACCCTGGGACCCGAGTGGTCGGACTGGTTCGAGGGCTTCGTGACGGTGTCGGCCGTAGACGGCAACACCCGCTTGACCGGCACAGTGGCCGACCAGCCAGCCCTCCACGGCTTCCTCGCTAGAATCCGCGACCTGGGCCTACCGCTCCTCGCGGTGAGGCGGCTGTCGCCACCGGATGGCTAGGCGGTATGCAGAGGGTGCAAGTTTGGCAGATCGGTCGCGCTCCACGCCATTTGGCGGACGCTCGTGCAGGGCACCTGCCAAGCGATAATGTCTATCGCCGGGTGCCTTGCACGCAGATGCACCACCAATTCTGGACGTGACCCCATCTGCAATTCGGATCCGGAGCGATTTCTGAGCGACGCCGGCCTCAGACGTTTCAAGGCTGACGTCCTAGCGACGGCGGAGAGGCCTGGCAAGGGCAAGAGCGGCTTTCTGCGCGCCTCCGCCGATCTCCTCAAGCAGCCGGGAACGGCTACGCGCTTTGATGTAGGCGCCTACGCGCCATGTGGAGCAGGCACGCGGCGGGAACTGGCCTTTCTGCGTACCCCAGTTCCACGCTTCTGCTGATGACACCGGCCCCCCTCTCTGCTATGGTGTAGATGAGATGCAACGAAGTCACACAAAC
>JAFGNI010000150.1 GCA_016927095.1 Anaerolineae bacterium
GTCGCGATGGATCTGATGCAGCCGCGGATGATCCAGCGGATCGTGGATGAGGGTATAGCACAGCAGGACATGACCGTTGTGCTCGGCACCGGGCAGCTGATGCTGGGCTTTGCCCTTATCGGGGCCATCGGCGGCATCGCCTCGTCCACCTTCTCCGTGTTGGCCGGACAAGGGTTCGGCGCGGATCTTCGCGACGCGCTCTTCACCAAGGTGCACAGCCTCTCCTTCGGAAACATCGACCGCTTCGAGACCGGCCAGCTCATCACGCGGCTCACCAACGACGTGACCCAGGTCGAACAGCTGGTCGGCATGCTCCTGCGGATCATGCTACGTGCGCCCCTGTTGGTCATCGGCAGCCTGATCATGGCGGCGCTAAGCAGCCCACAGCTAGCCGTGATCTTCATCGTCCAAGTTCCCTTCATCATCGCGGTCCTGTATTGGGTGATCAACAAGGCCTATCCGATGTTTGGCGACGTCCAGGAGCGGCTCGACCATCTGAACACCGTGATGCAAGAGAACCTGGCAGGTGTCCGCGTGGTCAAAGCGTTTGTCCGCGAAGACCACGAGATCGGGCGCTTCGAAAAGGTCAACGAAGGTCTCATGGGCATCACCGTTCGGGCAGCCAGGATCATCGGCGTGGCAGGACCGGCGATGAGCATCGCCCTCAACTCTGGGGTGGTGGCGGCGATCTGGTTCGGGGGCCTGCAACTCTCGACGGGCGACCTGCAAGCAGGCCAGATCATCGCCTTCGTCAACTACCTCACGCGAACAGGCTGGTCGCTGATGTTTGTGAGCATGCTCTCGATCCGCGTCGCGCGGGCCCAGGCCTCGGCCGAACGCATCGAGGAGGTCCTTCAGAGCCAGCCGCAGGTGCAGAACAAGCCTGATGCTATGGGCGTCCCGGCAGCAACGGGCCACGTCGCGTTTGAGAAAGTCTGGTTCAGCTACGACGGCGACAGTTGCGACGTCGTCACCGCCGACGGTATCGTGCTTCGGGACCTCACGTTTAGCGCCAAGCCCGGAGAGACCATCGCCATCCTCGGCGCGACGGGATCGGGCAAGTCGAGCCTGGTCCACCTGATCCCCCGCTTCTATGACGCCATTGACGGGCGGGTGACCGTCGACGACACGGATGTGCGCGATCTGGACAAAGCTGCGCTCCGCCGCCACATCGGGGTCGCGCTCCAGGAATCGGTGCTCTTCAGCGGGACGATCCGCGACAACATCCGCTATGGGCGCCCCGATGCGACAGATGAGGAGGTGGAGGCCGCCGCCAGGGCGGCGCAAGCCCACGAATTCATCATGGCATTCCCCGGTGGCTATGACACCGTCCTGGGCCAACGGGGTGTCAACGTCTCAGGGGGACAGAAACAGCGCATCGCCATCGCCCGCGCGCTCTTGATCCGCCCGGCAGTACTGATCCTGGACGACAGCACCAGCTCGGTAGATGTCGACACCGAAGCGCAGATCCAGGAGAGCCTGAATGCGCTGATGGAGAACGCCCTGCAGCCGGACGCGCCGCTCAAGACGTGCTTCATCATCGCCCAGCGCATCAGCACAGTCCTAAATGCCGACCGGATTCTGGTTCTCGACGAAGGGCGCATCGCGGCGGCAGGTACCCACGACGAGTTGATGAGCAGCAGCCCCCTCTACCGCGAGATTTACGACTCGCAGTTGGGCAATGGGGTCACCGGCAATGGCTGACCAAGAAAACGATAAGAAGAAGGGGCCGCAAGGGCGAGCGCAAGAGCGAGAGAGAGCGCGCGCTCAGGGGAGCGGTGGCGGGCCGGTGAGCCGCTTCCGGCGCCCCAAGGAGCGAGCAAAGAATATCCGCGGCACCGTTATGCGGATCTGGGGGTACTTAGGCCGCCAGCGGGGGCCCCTGATCATCACCTCAGTCTTGGTCATCGTCTCCTCCATCCTGGGGGTGCTCAGCCCCTACTTGATGGGACAGGCGATTGACGCTATGGTCGTCGAGAACGATGTCCGCCGGCTGATCACGATGGCCCTGCTTCTGCTGGGCGTTTACTTGGCCACTTCGGCCATCTCATGGCTGCAGACCTACGTGATGGCCAAGGCCTCGCAGCAGGCTGTCACCGACATCCGCAACGATCTATTCGCCAAGCTCCAGACCCTCTCCTTGCGCTTCTTCGACCAACGGACGCACGGGGAGATCATGAGCCGCCTGACCAATGACGTGGAGAACATCAGCAACGTGCTGAGCTCCGGCGTCATCGACCTGATCTCCAATCTCCTCAGCCTGGTGGGCGTGGCGGCGATGATGTTCGTCCTCAACGTGCGCCTCGCCATCGTCACGCTGATCACTGTGCCCCTGATGGTCCTCGTCAGCCGCTGGATCGCCAAGCGGACCCGCAGCGGGTTCCGCCAGCAGCAAGCCTATCTCGGCGACCTCAACGGCATCATCGAGGAGAGCGTATCGGGCCAGCGGGTCATCAAGGCCTACAGCCGCGAGCAGACGGTCATCGATGAGTTCAAGGAGGTTAACCGCAAGCTGCGGAAGGCCTCCACGCGGGCGCAGATCTTCGCCGGCACACTGCCGCCACTGACCAATCTCGTCAACAACACCGGCCTGACCATCGTCGCCGGCGCAGGTGGCTGGATGGCGGTGCAGGGCCTGGCGTCGGTGGGCGACATTGCGAGCTTCGTGCAATATGCCCGCCGCTTCGGTTGGCCGATGAACTCCATCGCCAGCCTCTACAACTCGATCCAGTCGGCCATCGCCGGCGCGGAGCGGGTATTCGAGGTCATCGATGAGGTGCCGGAGCTGACCGACTGCGTAGGCGCGAAAGCGCTGGGCCGTATCGAGGGCGACGTCGTCTTCGAGGATGTCTGCTTCGGCTATGAGAAAGGCGTCCCCGTGCTCAAACACGTCGACCTCCACGCCAAGCCGGGACAGACCATCGCCCTGGTCGGGCCCACCGGCGCCGGCAAGACCACCATCGTCAACCTGCTCACCCGCTTTTACGACATCGACGTCGGGCGCATCCTCATCGATGGCGTCGACATCCGCGACCTCCAGCTGCACGACCTGCGCCGCAAGCTGGGCATCGTCCTGCAGGACACCTACCTCTTCGCCGACACTGTGATGGAGAACATCCGCTATGGACGCTTGGAGGCCAGTGATGCGGACGTCATCGCCGCCGCCAAGCTGGCCAACGCCGATCACTTTATCCACCGTCTTCCGCACGGGTACGCGACGCCGCTCTCGGAGCGGGGCAGCAACCTGAGCCAGGGCCAGCGCCAACTCTTGGCCATCGCGCGGGCCATCCTCGCCGACCCCAGCATCCTGGTGCTCGACGA
>JAFGNI010000151.1 GCA_016927095.1 Anaerolineae bacterium
GAGACCCTCGTGAGTCACATTGACCTGCTGCCCACACTGATGGATCTTGCGGGGATGGATATCCCGCCGATACTGGAAGGTGAAAGCCTGGCGCCTCAGCTCGCGGGCCAAGAAGACGCGGATCGCGAGGTGATCATCACGTTTCAGCGCTATGAGATTGAACACGATTCCTGGGGCGGCTTCCAGCCGGTGCGTGCCATTGTAAAGGGGCAGCATAAGCTCGTGCTGAACCTGCTCCACAGCGATGAGCTTTATGACGTGGTGAGGGATCCGGGTGAGGTGCGGAACCTGATCGATGTCCCCGAGATGGCTGCCGTACGTGATGAGTTGCACGATCGCCTTCTGGACTGGATGTATGCGAAGCGTGATCCCTTCCGTGGACCAGTCTGGGAACGACGGCCGTGGCGTGCCAGCCGACGTCTCCAGTGGCGGGGCGAGTTCCGTCCCCGCCCGGCGGATGGCTATGCGCCGGATGTGCGTGACTACGACACGGGCCTGCCGACGCGGGGGGTCAAGACCGAGTATGGGAAGAAGGACACATGACGGTTGGCAGGGATCAGGGTTGGACCGTTTGAACCTACAGACGTACTACACCACAGAAGGGGGTCGAGGGAATGTCCGCTACATTTCGAGTTAGTGCATTTGGTGACGAAATTGCTCCGGAACTGGATGAGCAACTGACGACGCTTCGCGGCCTGAACATCGGTTGCCTGGATCTGCGGGGGGCGTGGGGCAAAAACGTGCTCCATATGGATGAGGATGACCTGGCGCGGGTTGCTCGGGTCTGTGCCGCCCACGGTGTTCAGGTAGCCTGCATCGGGAGTCCGATTGGGAAGTCGCCGATTGTCGAACCCATCGATACTGAGATGGACAACCTGCGGCGGATATTCAGGGCCGGTGAGGTTGTAGGATGTCGCAACGTGCGACTGTTCTCATTCTACCCGCCCGACACCAGTACCAACGAGCTATATGACCAGTACGTCGAGACAGCAATCGCGCGCTTAATGACCTTGACGGAGATGGCTGCGAAGGAAGGGTTCACGCTGCTGCTGGAGAACGAGAAAGGTATCGTGACCGATACGCTTGCGCGCTGCGAGACGGTGGTCAAGGGGATTGGCAGCCCGAGCTTCCGCTTCATTTGGGACTCTGCGAACTTCATTCAGGTCGGCGAGGAGCGTGTGGTCGAGCGTGGCTGGCCTATGCTGGGCAATGCTATCGGGTACGTGCACATCAAGGACGCCGTGTTGAGCGATGGGCACGTTGTCCCAGCGGGTGAAGGCGATGGACAGCTTCCGCTGTTGTTCAACCACCTCAAGGAAGCCGGCTACAGAGGGACGGTGGCTCTCGAGCCCCATCTGAAGATCGCCGGACATAGCACGGGTTTCAGCGGTGCGGATGGCATGCGCGTTGCAGCTGATGCGCTGCGCAAGGTGATGGCTGAGGTTGGGTGTACTGAGGTATGGTAGGCCAAGGATGAAGCGTGTCACGAAGATTGTGCTTATTGGCGCCGGGAGCGCTGTCTTTACAAAGGGTCTCGTCGCCGACCTTATCCAGTCACCGGACCTCGGCCCGTGGGAGTTGGGTTTGGTGGATATCGACCCGGATGCACTGGAGACCGCAGAGGGATTGAGCCGGCGGATGATCGAAGCGATGGGGGCCGACATCAAGGTGGCGGCCTCCGTGGATCGCTGTGATCTCCTGCCTGATGCGGATATCGTCGTCTCGACGATCGGTGTAGGGAAGCGACGGGCGTGGGAGGAAGACGTCTTCATCCCGCGGAAGTTCGGCATCTACCAACCTGTAGGTGATACGGTGATGCCTGGGGGCATCTCGCGCGCGATGCGGATGATTCCGGCGCTCATCGCGATCGCTCATGATGCTAAGCGGCTTTGTCCGGAGGCCTGGTTCTTCAACTACAGCAATCCGATGACGGCCAACTGCTGGGCGGTGCGACAGGCCACGGGTGTACCTGTGATCGGGCTCTGCCACGGGACCTTTGATGTGAGCCGTCAGCTAGCCCACTTCGTCGGCGCGCCGCCTGAAGAGACGACGACACGCTTTGCCGGCCTGAATCACCTGACCTTCATTCACGATCTACGCTGGCGGGGGCGTGACATGTGGCCTGTTGCGCGCGAGCGACTGCGAGAAATACAGCTCGGTGATGCCCGTCGGAACGGGTCCGCTGGCCAGAACGACGACTTTGCGCTGCAAAACCCCTTCTCATGGTCTCTCTTTGAGGCTTACGGGGCTTACCCCTCTGCTAACGACCGCCACGTGACGGAGTTCTTCCCGGAGCGCTTCCCCATGGGCCAGTACTACGGGAGGACCTTGGGTGTAGACGCCTATTCGTTTGAGGAGACGATCGCCGGAGGCGATCGGAGCTACGCTCAGATGCGGGCACAAGCGCTGGGCGAGGAACCGCTTGATGCTTGGATCTTCCACCATAGCGTCGGCGAGCACGAACAGCTCCTGCACATCATCAGGGCTCTGCGGTATGACACGCGCGAGGTCTTCGCTGCCAACTTGCCTAATGAAGGGACGGTTGACAACTTGCCTCACGATGCCATCCTGGAGATCCCGGCTGTGGCGACAGCCGTGGGGTTGTTGCCGATTCATACCCCGGACTTCTCGGATGAGTTGGCAGCGATCATCACCCGCCGGCTGGCGTCCACGCGACTCACTGTGACGGCAGCCTTGAACGGCGACCGAAGGTCCTTTGTGGAGGCGCTGCTTCTCGACGGCGCAGTCATAAATCGCAGCGTCGCCGAGACGCTGGCTGACGA
>JAFGNI010000152.1 GCA_016927095.1 Anaerolineae bacterium
TCTCTATGCTAGCACGCTTCAGCGCGCTGGGAAACAGTGGGCGCCCATTTGCACTTATGGTTCGACATTGGCAGCTACGGTCTCATAGCACGCGTCAACGAGACCGACGACACCCCCATGGCGCCCTCCAACCTGACGATCACCGGCGGTGCCCGGGCGCCGATCTACCTGTCCATTACGGGGCCGGGGGCGTGCTCCGCAGAAACACCACTGCAACCAATGGCACGGCAGCGGTCATCAGCGTCACCGAGACCGGCCCCGCCCAGATCACGGCCTTCAACCTCACGGACGGGGAGCGGCTCGCAGCGTTGGCCTATCTGACTTTCTGGCAAGGCCAGGGCGACCAGGCAGGCCTAATCCCCGGGTGGCGCCCCCTTCGCCTCACCCCAGCTGAGCTGCCGGTGGATCCCGGCGTGCTGCGCCCTCCGGTCGGCGCGCCACAGCCGCACCAACGCGCTAGATACGGGGAAGGTTCCTCGCCTGACACCGGGTTGCCCCTGCCTTCATCGGCAGTAAGCTTGAGCCAGACCACCACCCAACACGGGAGGGAGACATGGACAAGACAGACACACCGCTCTACGACCACATCCTGGGCTGCCTCTACGGCGGCGAGATCGGTGACGCGATGGGCGCGCCGGCAGAGAACCTGACCTACAAGGAAATCGCTGAAGCCTTTGGCGAGATTACCGACTTCAGCGGCTACGGCACCGACGACTCCGCGATGAAGCACATCCTCTGCGATGCGATCCAGCGTGCCGGTGGGTATCCCACCGCCGACACCTGGGCCGAGGAGTGGCTGGTCCAGGAGGACCTTTTCCTGAAGCGCGGGCTCTTTTGGATTCCTGTGATGAACGGCTTCTGGAAGATCCGCGGTCAAGGCGTCGCCCCCCGGGAGGCGGGTCGCGGCAACATGGCCAGCAGCAGTTCCGCGATGTGCATCTCGCCGATGGGCATCATCAACGCCGGCAACCCGCGACAGGCCGCCCTGGAAACCTATGACGTCGCCTCGCCCATCCACCACAACTTCTGCCGGGATGCGGCCTGCAGTATGGCTGCAGCCGTCGCTGCCGCACTTCATCCGCGAGCCACCGTGGCTTCCGTCCTGGACGCTGCTGTCGCCTACCTACCTCCGCGCAGTGCTGCAACCATGCGAGATGCCATCGCCAACACGCTGGCCTTGGCCCGTGAAACGACCCACTACGAGACCTTCCGCCGGCGCTACTATGGAGAGCGCCTGCTCCCTGGCATCGCTGCGCCAGACTCGCGCGAGACTGTGCCCGTCGCGCTCGCCCTCTTCTACCTAGCTGAAGGCAAGCCCCAACGCACCATCATCTATGGCGCCAACTTCGGCCGTGACGCCGACACCATCGCCTCGATGGCCGGCGCACTGGCGGGCGCCTACCGCGGTGTCGACGCCCTGCCCGCCCATTGGGTCGCAAAGGTACGGGCCGAGAGCCCCCGCGCCCACGAGGACGTGGCAAGGGACTTGGTACAAATCGTCGCCAAGAGAATCGAAGATCTCCAAGAGCAGGTCACGACCATCGGTCCCTTGCTGTAGACAACACGCCACAAAACACAAGAGAGCCTTGAGCTCCACCCCAAGCTCAAAGCTCTCAACAGCCATACTCCCGGGATCTGGGGAACGGAGGGCAAATCCTCACGCCGACAAGCCCTTTCCCCTATCCCTTCTCCCTTCTCCCTTATCCCCTATCCCCTTCCTTCCGAAACACCGCCGCAATCCGCGCCATATCGAACTTCTCGGTCCGGTCGTAGTTGTAGACGCCGTTTTGCTCCTGCTCGATGTCGGTGAGCTGCGTGTAACAGTAGCCGCAGATGTGATCGTACATGAGCACCGCGTCCATCAAGCCCTCCAGACGGGCGTAGAACGCCTCCAGACTCGTCGGATCCTCGCCATAGCCCCAGGAATCCGCGGCGAAGACCAGGTCCTCCCGCGGGATCCACTTGATGCCGCCGACCTCATCCACGATGTAGGGCTGGCCCTGGTAGGCCACCTCGACGTCGGGCGCGTTGCGCCAGACGCCCTGTTCCGGATCGATCGCCAGCTGGGCCTTCAGCGATTCGGGGTCCTGCGTGTAGTTGTGCACCGTCCAGAGGTCGGTCTTGACATGCACATAACCGCTGGCATCGTTGACCGGGCGCGTCGGGTCCAGAACGTGCGTGAGGTCGTAGGCATCCGCGTGGTGCCGGGCGTGCTGCGGGTGTCCGCCGCCACCCCGCGTCTCGTTGAAGGGCGTCCAGGCGATGATCGAAGGGTGGTTGCGATCGCGGGTCACGATCTCGCGCCACTCCGTCAGAAAGTTGCGCGCGCTCTCCGCCCCGGTCACGTCGATGCCCCAACTCGAGGACTCCCCCCAGGTCAGATAGCCGAGCCGGTCCGCCCAATAGTGGAAGCGTGGCTCGAAGACCTTCTGGTGGAGCCGGGCGCCGTTGAAGCCCGCCGCCAGCGAGAGCTCGATATCACGCTTGAGCGCTTCGTCGGACGGCGCCGTCCAGAGCCCATCAGGATAGAAGCCCTGGTCCAACACCAGGCGCAGGTAGCGGGGCGCGTTGTTCAGGAAGACGCGATTGCCCTCGATATGCACCTTGCGCAGGCCTGCGTAGCTCCGGACCGTATCCACGACAATGTCGCCGTCCAAGACCTCAAAGACCAGATCATAGAGGAAGGGATCCTCAGGCGACCAGGGTCGGACGTCGCTGAGCGGCAGTACATAGGGCAAGCCGCTGCCAGCGACAAGTGTGCGCCGGTCGACGACCTCGCCGTCGCCCAGCACTGTGGCGCGGAACCGCAGGCCCTGCCTCTCAGCATAGAAGGTCGGTACAACCACAAAGCTGGCATTGTCGAGATCGGGGATGATCTGCACCTGCTTCAGCCCGTACTCTGGCACGGGCTCCAGCCACACCGTCTGCCAGATGCCCGTCGTGCGCGTGTACATACACCCATACGAGCGTAGGCGGGGGCTCTGTTTGCCCGCGGGCTGCACGCGGGAACGCACCTCATCGCGGACGTAGAGCACGAGGTTGTGCGTCTTGCCCGGCGTGACGGCATGGGTGATATCAAAGCTGAAGGCGACGGTGCCTCCCCAGTGACGCCCCACCGGGACACCGTCGATAAAGGCCTCGCATTCGTAGTCGACGGCACCAAAGTGCAGGATCACGCGTTGCCCGGCCCAGTCAGCCGGGACCGTGATCTGCCGTTGATACCACATCATCTCGATGAAGTCCGTGTGCGCAACGCCGGAGAGCTTCGACTCCGGGCAGAAAGGCACGGTGATCATGCCGCCATCGGGCATGTCGGCAAAGCCCTCGCTCTCGGCAAAGCCGTGCTCACGCCCCGACTTGCCGAAGTCGAAGACGTAGCTCCACGGACCATTCAGGTTGAGCCAAGCGTCGCGCACAAACTGCGGACGCGGGTATTCAGCTCTTAGCATCTGCGTCATGCTTCTAGTCTCCTGACATTCGGTTATATAGGTTACTGCTTGTTGACAAGCATAGTCTGACCATAGGCTGCGTCAAGGCCAGAGCGTACGCATCTCGGTACTTTGCGACGGCTTCGATTGCCCAGGATGCGTTCTGTTGCTGTCTGCGTAGGCAGACCCGTGATGTCGACGGGCTGAACCCGTGAGGAGGAGCACCGTCGCGTTCTCTGCGTAGGCCGAAGACGACGCTTCGGCCTACGCAGATAGACTCGGAAGGCGTCGAGGGGCGTACGCCCGGTCGGCCAAGATGAGGGCACCGGCATTTGTGCTACAATGGTTTCATCAATAGGGGGGAGGTACGAGATGGATACCGTAAAGGATTATCTGGAATTCCTTGTCGAAGAGACGGAGAAATCGGAAGACGAAGTAATCGCACAAGCGATCAGGTCTGGATTGCGGCAGATGTGGCGTGAACAGATCCTGGCCGACTACGTCAATGGGAAACTGACGCGTGAAGCCGCCGTCCAAGCGGTCGGGCTCGACTGGGTTGAGCTTGCCGAACGTCAGCAAGCAGCGGTACTTGAGGACCTTGAATGGGCGCTGGATCGGTAAGCACTGCGGTTGCTGACGCCGGGCCACTGATCCGCCTCCATGAGATCGGAGCGCTGCACCTCCTGGCCTTCATCGATCAACTCCACGTCCCGGACGCCGTCTGGCATGAAGTCCACGCTCTCGGAGCAGGTACAGCACCACCGCTAGAAACGTTCGACAACCTTATCCGTCGACGGCTCAACGACGACAGCGTCAAACAGTTCATACATCGTCACAGCCTAGAACATCTGCATCTGGGCGAACAAGAGAGCCTCTACGTTTGCCAGGAGGAGGCGATAGGTTTGCTCCTCACCGATGATCTCGCCGTGAGAACCGCAGCTATAGAGCTCAACATCCGTCCCGTCGGCTCACTGGGTGTCATCGTCAGAGCCTATCGCATCGAAGCCCTCACGTTAGGGGAGGCTAGACAGGCGATTCGAAGTCTACAGGACGTCAGCTCGCTGTTTGTAACCAACGCGATTGTCGAGCAAGCAATTCTGTTGCTGGAAGAAGACGCATCCTGAGTGTCTCGAATGGAGAAACCGTAGTGGCCCATACCCCCCTATCCTTGCATCCCGACAACCCGCACTACTTCCTCTTCCGGGGGGAACCCACCGTACTGATTATTTCAGGCGAGCACGATGGTGCCGTGATGAACCGTGACTTCGACTACGGCCCCTACCTCGACACCCTCGCTGCCTGCGGTTTCAACCAGACCCGGCTCTTCAGCGGCACCTACCGCGAGTTGCCCGGCAGCCACAACATCCGGAACAACACGATGGCCCCTCCACCGGCGAGCTACCTATGTCCTTGGCAGTGCGTGGCGCGGGGGCCGGCGGGCGAACCCCTCAAGTGGGACCTCACCCTGGCCCTGCCGGCAGGCAACTACGACGTGACGTGGACTAACCCGGCGGACGGTCGGGTGTTGAAGGTGGAGCATATCAAGGGACACACCGGAGGCGGACGCGTGCTGAGGACGCCGATCTTCCTGGAAGATCTGGCTCTCACGGTCGTCCGGATCGCGGGCTGAGGTCGGTGCGGAGGTAAGCACAATGCATCTGGGCACCGTTCTACCCAAGCTCCTGCTGGCGATCGTTGCCGGCGGTCTCATCGGCTTCGAGCGCGAGTACCGAGGCAAGACGGCGGGCTTGCGGACCATCATCTTCATCTGCTTGGGGGCGACGGTCTTCACGATCCTGTCCCTGGAGATCGGGGGGCCGGCAGATCCCTCGCGGATCGCCGCCGCGATTGTCAGTGGCGTCGGCTTCCTCGGCGCCGGTGCCATCTTGCGCGGCGAGGGACAGGTCACAGGGCTGACCACCGCGTCAACAATCTGGCTGGCGGCTGCCGTCGGGATGGGCGTCGGCAGTGGCGCGTATCTCGTCTCCGCATCGGCGGTGACGGTGGCGATGGCGATCCTCTGGGTATTCCCGCTCTTCGAGAACCGGATGGAGCGCCGGCGAGAGGTCCGCACCTACGATATCGCCCTCCGCGAAGGCCCACTGGCCCAGTCCGACGTTGAGCAGCTCTTCCGCAATGCCGGACTCGACATCGAGATCAGCGAACACGGCAAAGAGCATGGCGTGGCGACCTGGACCTTGGAAGCTCGGGGCCACCGGGACGCCCACCAGCAGCTACTCCGTCTGCTCATCGCCGATGAGCAGGTGACCAAGGTCAGCATTTCGCCGTAGGCATCGGGGGCAGATCTCGCATCCCCGTTTTTCGGAGGGGGCCCGGATTCGGACAGCGCGGAGACAGGAGGAACCGGAGGCGTGCAGCACGACATACTGGATCAGCTCATCTGCCCTACCGATGGGATCGTGCTCTGCTGGCTCGGCAATCTGAGCTGGCTCATCCACTGCAACAACCATCTGATCGCCTTCGACCTTGATCTGGACCACGATCTGAGGCTGCGGCCTCCATCCATCCCGACCGAAGCCATCGCTCCCTGCCTCGACATGCTGTTCATCACCCATGAGCACGGAGACCACTTCAATGCCCGCACGGCTGCAATCTTGGTCAAGGAATCCGATTGCCGCTTTGTTATCCCTGCCAGTTGCCGAGCCAAGGCGCACGATATCGGCGTGCCTCCGACGCGGCTACAGATCGCTCGTCCCCGTCAGCCGTTCGATCTCCTGGGGATCCGGGTCGAACCTCTGCGCGCACTTCACGGCGACCGGCATCAAGCTGTCTACCGGCACGCCAATCTCGATGACTGCGGTTACATCTTGACGCTCAACGGTCGGCGCCTCCTGCAGCCCGGCGACTCCGTGCTTCTACAGGACCATCTGGAGCTCACAGACATCGACGTCCTGTTCGTGTCGCCCACCGATCACAACATGGCAGTCGAGCCTGCTGCGACACTGATCCGCACGCTGAGCCCAAGCTACATCTTCCCTCAGCATTTCGGCACGTACCGGCAGACAGCGGAGAACAGCTACTGGACCCACGGCTTTCCCGATGAGCTGAAAGCGGGGCTGCCCTCACAGATACGGAAGAGGTACCACAAGCTTGAACAAGGCGAGGTCTTCTACATTCCTCCTGATGGGAGCACCCAATGCCCAAAGACCTGATCACCCTCCAAGACTACACCGAAGCGGAGATCATCGCCTTGTTGGACCTGGCGGAGACCTTGGCCGACGCCTGGCACGCCGGCCGCATGCCCCAACATCTCGCGGGGAAGTCGATCGCACTCATCGGGGATGCGGAAGGCTTCCGCAACCGGGTCTCCTTCGAGCTGGGGATCGCAGTGAAAGGAGTCTTGCGATATGTGGAAGCTCTCAGACGATTTGCACCGGCTGTCAACCGGGCCCGTTGCTGCAATCACCTTGGTCGTCTTCCTGCTATTCACCGCGCTCGTGCTGCCCCAACAAGCATCTGAGGCAGAGGCCTCCACAGGTGGCGCCGATTCACCCGACACATCCCTGGTCTACTCGCCCGCCGAGCTCTACGCGATGGCTGAGGCCTACGGCCCTGAGGGCCGCGCAGCCTACGTGCGGGCACGCTTCACCTTCGATTTGATCTGGCCCCTGGTCTACCTGGCCTTTCTTGTCACGGCTATCGGTTGGTTGTCACGCAAGGCCTTCGCACCCAACAGTGCGTGGCGCCTGGTGAACCTGGTCCCCGTCGCAGGCGCCGTGCTCGACTACCTGGAAAACGTCACCGCGGCGCTGGTGGTCGGCCGGTATCCGGCCCGCACGCCCGTGGTTGACCTCCTGGCACCGATCTTCACCTTTCTCAAGTGGATCTTCGTTGGGGGCAGTTTCGTCGTTCTGGCTGCGATGCTGCTGATAGCGCTGTGGCGCTTCGCCATGAGCAGATC
Organism: Anaerolineae bacterium; assembly: GCA_016927095.1. The sequence continues at coordinate 7,351 of JAFGNI010000152.1, forward strand.
GGCCGGACACCGGAATCGGTAGGCGGAGGCCCGGAGCACCACGGATCACCGAACTGGTGCGAAATCAACGTCAGTTTGCCCTTGACAACCTGATGCTGCGCTCAGCTTGTGACCGACAGCCCGAGCCTCTCCCTATTCATCAGCGAGAGTGTGTGTCCCGTTGAGCACATCTTCACACAGAATGCTCAATCCCGTTGATCTCGATGTGGACCTTCTCTGAAAGACTACCCGCCAGCGGCTGTCCGCTATCGTCGAGGAAGGGTTATGGCCGACCGGGACTCCAGGCAAACAGGAGAGCCAGGAGAACAAGACCGATTGCCGGGACAAAGAAAAGGGCTGTCCACATCATGCTTGCTACCTTTCGTAAGTTGTAGGATGCCATGATTCTATGTGGGCTATTCCCTGATACGCTTGAGCAAAACGGCGGTCATGCCGACACTGACCAGCGTCATGCTGAGAAAGATGCCCAACTCGACCGGACTAATGGGGTCACTTCACAGGGTTGGACTTGATTGTGTCTTAGTCATAGCAATATACCCTCCAGGAGTTCACCCTAAAATTCTACAGCTGCGTTTCTATCGAAAAAACGCAGCAAGACCAACGCCGCCACCGCATAGAGCGCCGAGAAGATGGCGAAGAAAACCACACCGCCCGCGAAGAAACGCAAGGAAAGATTGAAGCAGAAGTGAATCCAGAAAGCGATCAGCAAGTTGTTGCACCGCTTCATAAAGAGTCCCATCATGAACGTCAAGGCCGTCATCGTGATCACATTAGCGGCAATATAGATCACAGACTGCAAACCGGCGTAGTCTGAAGCCACAAACCACAGCGGTGCGTGCCAGAAAGCCCAGACCAACCCCAGAATGAGATTCCCTTTGATGAACCCATAGCGGCCTGCCAGTTCCGGGCGCAAATAACCGCGCCAGCCCGATTCTTCTCCGCTTGGGCCTTGCAGGGCGGTCAGTAGAACCGTGCCGGCCATAGCCGAGGGCAGTGCCAATTGCGCCACAAACGGGGTCTGCTCCACAATGGACGACAACCCTACCGCCGCCAGGAAAATGCCGAAAACAATCACCGGTGTTACGATCAGCAATGGGACGTCGAGCCTTGCTTGAAAGGCTCGACGATAGAAATTCCCGATCGTCATGCCTGGCTTCAACCTTTTCAGCATCAGTAGGAGCACGATGGTAGGCGACCAACTGCCCAAAATGATGATACCGTTCATGATAACGGGCGGAGCATCGAACACCATAGACGCCATACCGCCAAGCACCAGGATGATGGCCCAAAACGCCAGATAGGCA
>JAFGNI010000153.1 GCA_016927095.1 Anaerolineae bacterium
CCGTCGTCGTTTGTTACCAAGATGAGGGGCTGTGCCACGTGATGCCTCCGCGTCTATTCTGTCTTTGTCGCCCACGGTGCCGGCTGCTTCCAAAGATAACACTTAACGGGGATGCGGGCAAGGAAAGACCCGGCGGGTACCTACCCGCCGGGTCGATCTCACCAAGCCCTGTGGATGCTCAGCGCGAGTAGAACTCCACCACCAACTGCTCATCGATGTCTTCCACGATGTCCTCGCGTGCCGGGACACGCAGGACGTGCCCCATTGCACCCTCACGGTCCAGCCACTCCGGCAGCGGCGTCGGCGCTTCGATAAGCTCCTGAACCTCGGGGATGTGCTGCGTCCGTGGCTTCAGGGCAAGCGATTGGTTGGGCGTGACCAGGTACGAGGGAATATCGACCGTGTGGCCATCCACCAACACATGCCCGTGGGAGACAAACTGGCGCGCCTGCGGACGTGTGCGGGCCCACCCCATGCGGAAGACCACGTTATCGAGACGTCGCTCCAAAAGCGTTAGAAGCTGAGACCCGGTGAGGCCGCGCGACTGCTGTGCCAGCCGGTAGAAGCGCCGGAACTGCTTCTCCCGAAGCCCGTAGGTGCGCTTGACCTTCTGCTTCTCGCGCAACTGGCGATCGTAGTCGCCCCGCCGCTGACGCCGGTAGGTTGCGCCCTGTCCGTGCATACCCGGGGGCTGATCAAGCCGTCGCTGCAGGCTCTCGCCCCCGTTTCCAAAGAGATCAACGCCTTCGCGGCGCGATAGCTTGTGTTTTGGGCCCGTGTAACGCCCCATACTCGGTATTACCTCCTTGCTCCGGGCGGTTCGCCCGTCGATGAGAAGGAGTATACCAGATGGATGCCCTATTTGCAAGATTTTAGTATTCTAAATCATTCGAAGACCTTTGAGCTCTTCCTAGAGCTCAAAGGTCTCAGGCTTCCTGGGTGGCCTTCGCGATGTCCGGTTCCGTACCGCTCCGGCGGTCCTCGTCCACTGCGGCGACAAAGAGCAGCGAGGAGAGCCGGTTGAGATAGGTGAGCGTGGGCTGGCTCAGGTCGGGCTCGAGCTCGGAAAGGGCGACGACACGGCGCTCGGCTCGGCGCACGACGGTGCGGGCAACGTGGAGAGCGGCACCGGACAACGAAGCCCCCGGTAGCACAAACGTCTTCAGTGGGGACAGGCCGTCCTCGATCCCGGCGATCCGTCCCTCCAGCCAAGCGACGTCGTCCGGCGAAAGCCCCGGGTATTGCCCACGCGCCGCGGGCGCAGCGGAGAGGTGCGAGAGCACCCGGTACAGATGCGCCTGTACGGTGACCAGGGTGTCCCTCAATTCCTGTGACCTGCACCCCGCTCGCGCCAGCCCGATGGCGGATGTGGCTTCATCGACAGCCCCAACGGCCTCGATCAGCACGCTGCTCTTCGAGACGCGTGTTTCACCTCTGAGGCGACCCGTGTCACCGCGATCGCCCGTGCCGGTGTAAAAGCCCGATGGCCGCGTGGAACGCTCAGACAAAGCTGTCGCCGCCGATCAGCTTCACGTAGTTGCCACGCTCGAATGCTGCAGGGTTGGGTGTCTCCTTCAGGCTCAGGATGCCCTTGATCTCGCTCAGCGACGCGTAGTTGTGGGAGTCCAGCCAGGTCTGCACGCCTTTGACGAGGCCTTCCAGCTTGCCGATACCCTCAGCGAGGAGCACGGAGCAGACATTCGCGATGTCGGCGCCGGCCATGACCGCTTTGATCACATCCTCGGGCGTGTGGACGCCTGTGGTTAGCGCCAGCGAGGCGTCGACCTTGCCATAAAGGATGCCGATCCAGCGCAGTGGGAGGCGCAACTCCTGGGAGGTGCTGAGGTCGAGGCTGCGCTTCGAGGTGAGCGCCTCGATGTCCAGCTCCGGCTGGTAGAAACGGTTGAAGAGCACCAGCCCGTCCGCACCCCCGCGGCTGAGCACAGTCGCTATGTGGGGGATTGAGCTGAAGAAAGGGCTGAGCTTCATCGCCACCGGGATGGTGACCTGGAGCTTGACGTCGTGTAGGACGTTGAAGTAGAGCGACTCCACCTGGGAGCCGGTGAGCCGGTGCGAGGTTGGGATGTGATAGATATTGAGCTCGATGGCGTCGGCCCCAGCCGTCTCAAACTGGCGCGCGTAGCGCGTCCAGCCCCCCTCGCTGTACCCGTTCAGGCTGGCGATGATGGGGATGTCAACAGCCTCCTTGGCCTCCCGGATCAGCTCCAGATAGGCCATCTCATCACGCCGGAAGACGTCGGGCTCGGGGAAGAACTCGGTCATCTCGGCGTACCGGTACTTCTGGTCCTCGAGGATGTCGTCTGTCAGTGTGGCCTCGCGGTCGACCTGCTCTTCGAAGAGCGAGTAGAGCGTGATTGCGGCTGCGCCGGCATCCTCCATCCTCTTGATGGTATCCAGATCGCGCGACAGTGGCGACGCGGATGGCACGACAGGGTTCTTGAGGGTCAGTCCCATATAGGTGGTCGTCAGGTTGGTCATAGGTATCCCCTTATCTCTTCGACTCGCGTTGGTTGTTTTGAATTATATGATAGTACATATCTAGTAAAACCACAAGCCCGGGCCGAAGGTTGCGTGGTGCGTGGTGTTGACCCTGAGCCATAACCCGACATAATTCGACGTGCGATGAGAACGCGAAGCTCGATGTGGATGTTGGTCATTATACTGGCACTGTCCGGGTGTGTCGAAGGAAGCTCGTTCCCCGGATTGTTCCCAGGCGCGGCAACGGCGACGCTCGAACCAACGTTCACACCGACGCTGACAGCCACCTCAACAGCGACGGTGACCCCTTCGCCCACCCCGACGCCGTCGCCAACGCCCATGCCTACTGAGCTCCTGCGCGATGGACGCGACGCTTACCTCATCGGCAACTGGGAGGCGGCGGTCCTGGCCTACACGCGTCTTCTGTCCGAGCCTGGTGCCGCACACGAGGAGGTCGTGCAGGCGACGCTGGGTCTGGGACAGGCCTACATCGCCGCCGGGGCCGCTTCGGAGGCGATCACGCTGCTGGAGGGATTCCTCGCCGAGCCTGGCCCCGTGGCGCCCGCGGACACCGCGAGTGCACGCGTGCTCCTTGGGGACGCGCTGGTCGCTGCCGGATCCCCGATCTCGGCCACGGAGCACTACTCCGCCGTATTGGCAATCGACCCTGTGCTCACGGCCTATGCCTTCGACTGGATGGGCGATGCGTTCTACGCGGGCGGGGCGTATGACATCGCTGCGCAGGTCTACTCGGAGGCCCTGCAAAGCGCCGAGACGGCGAGCCAGCAGGTGTGGCTACTTGAGAGGATCGCTGTCTCACGGTCGGCGGACGGAGACTATGCCGGGGCAATGGCGGCGTACGACGAGATTCTGGCGATCGCGCAGATTCCTGACTACCGGGCGCGCATTCTCTCTCAGGCGGCGGACACGGCATCTGCGTATGGCGAGATGACCGAGGCTTACGCGCGGATGTCTGAGTTGGTCAACGCCTATCCCGATGCGGACCAAGCCTATCCGGCGTTGGTAACCCTGGTCGAGGGTGGACAGCCCGTTGACGAACGGCTGCGCGGGCTGATCGACTATCGCGCGAAGGCCTATGGGCCGGCGGTGCAGGCCTTCTACCGTCTGATCGAGGGAGAC
>JAFGNI010000154.1 GCA_016927095.1 Anaerolineae bacterium
ATGCTCTGACAGGTACTTTGAAGGCCAGAACACCCAGCATCTTACCGGAAAAGGGCGCCTTTGTCAAGGGCAAATCGCGTCCTATAATAGGTGCAGACTACCACCCACGCTAGAAGGAGTGCTCCGTGTACCCATCTGTCCATATGCGGCTGCCGGCCTGGATAGCAGAAGAGATTGGCGATCCGGAACGTCGCTATCCAGAGCTTAAGGATCGTATGGCGCTGGCGATCCGCCTCTCGGCACGGAACATCCTGGAGGGCGGCGGTCCCTTTGGCGCCGCGGTCTTTGAGATAGAGACGGGCAAGCTCGTCGCGCCGGGCGTCAACATAGTTGTGCAGCTCCGCTCATCCCTGGCCCATGCCGAGGCCATGGCGATCATGATCGCTCAGACCGTCTGCAAGACGCACGACCTCAGTGCGGCCGGCTTGCCGCCGATGGAGCTCGTCACCAGTGCGCAGCCCTGCATCCAATGCTACGGCAATCTCTGGTGGAGTGGCCTCCGTCGGCTGGTTGTGGGCGCCAGAAAAGAAGACGTTGAATCCCTCACAGGATTCGCGGAGGGCCCGGTGCCTGATGACTGGGCCAGACACCTGAGCGACCGTGCGCCCCTGCCATCCATTGTCGTCATCCGGGATGTGCTCCGTGATGAAGCGCGGCAGGTGCTGCAGCGCTATCGGGAACAGGGAGGATCGATCTACAACCCCGGATGATCCCAGCCGGGACAGCATCCACGCTGCACCACAGGGACACCCCGACCGGACCTAGACAGAGATGATGGGTATCGAGGCTATTGGACTAGACCACGAGTGCGACGAATAGGAGAGCGCCTATGCAGATCACACACGTTGAAGTCACGCCATTAACCTTGCAATTGCGGATCCCGTACCGTACAGCCTACCATTCTGACGCTGGTGTTGAGCAGGTGGGAGCCGTCTTCGTCCGTATCGAGACCAAACAGGGCGACGTGGCATGGGGATGCGGCGCGTTCGACCCGATGATCACCGGGGAGAGCCTCGAGAGCGTCACCGCGGCCTGCGAAGCGTGTGCAGCGCGCACGCGCGATCTCAATCCCCTCAACGCCGCCTATGCCCTCGCCGAGTTGGAGCCCCTCACGCAGGCGACACCCGCGGCGATGTGCGCCTTCGACACCGCCTTCCATGACCTCCTCGGCCTAGCAACCGGTCAGCCCCTCCATCGCCTACTGGGAGGCTATCGCGACCGCATCCAGACGTCGATTACCGTCAGCATCGCGCCGGTTCGGGAGACCGTCGAGATGGCACGCGATCGCGTGGCGCATGGCTTCCGCATTCTGAAGCTCAAAGGTGGGCTAGACGCGGAAGAGGACGTTCAGAGGGTCCGGGCCGTCTGCGATGCCCTGCCCGAGATCACCGTGCGCTTGGACGCGGACGGCGGCTACACGGTGGTGGATGCCATCGCCGTAGCGCGCGCGCTGGAGGGCCGTATTGAGATGCTGGAGCAGCCCGTCTCAGCCGAGATCGGGCTGTCAGCGCTGCGTAAGGTCACAGCACAGAGCCCGGTGCCCATCTTGGCCGACCAGAGCGCCATCGGCGCTGCATCGGCACTGCAGATCGCCGGGCAACACGCAGCCGATGGCATCAGCATCAAGCTCGCCACCTCAGGCGGGCTCTCAAATGCCCGCCAGATGGACAGCATCGCCCGAGCTGCGCACCTCTCGACGATGGTGGGATGCGTGCACGAGCCCGCGTTGCTCATCGCAGCCGAGCTAGCTTTCGCGCTGAGCAGTCCCGCCGTGCGCTATGGTGACCTGGATGGCCACTTCGACCTGGTCGGCGACCCAACGGTGCCTCGGTTCATCACCCGCGATGGGTGGTTGATTGCCACAGACGTGCCGGGCTTGGGCTGTAGGGTGGATCTCTAGCTTGCCGTATGATTGACAGGCGGCGTTTTCGGCATAAGATAAACAAGGTGCATTGATCCCCGCGGAGGATCCAAACGCACCACTCTCATCCAAAAAGGAGCTCCTAACCAGAGATATGGTCGAGCAGGAATCCGGCTGCGCAAGCGAGGACCCTAAGCCTCCCGGTCGTGGGCATGGTCTGCCGGTCCACTCAACATAGAGAGCACAGCGAACTCTGAAGCCCATCTGAGTCTGCGAGGAACAGGGCTACAGCGCACGCTGTAGCCCTGTTTTCGTGTCAGGAAGCTCCGGGCCAGCGGCACCGGCCCAGGTCCGGCGACAAGACGTTGCAGTCCAGGTCTGAAACGGGATAAGGAGGTGTCCAGTGGAGACACAAGACGTGACGCGTGAGGCGTGGATCGATCAGCTTCAGGACCGCATCGACGCGCTTCTAGAGCGGAACGAGATCCGCAAGGCCCAGATTATCCTTGAGGCCTTGCTGCCCGCGGATCAGGCGGAGATCTTCGGCGATCTGGAGGCAGATGAACAGCGACGGCTCCTTCAAGGCCTACCGCTGGAGGACACCGCTGACATCCTGGAGAAGCTGGAGGATGAGGAAGTCACCGAGGTGGCCAAGTGGCTGCCCCCGGCTCAGCTGGCCGACATTCTCGATGAGATGGAGCCCGACGAGGCGGCGGACCTGCTGGGTGACCTGGAGGCGGAGGAGGCGATCAATGTCCTCCACTTGATGGATTCGTTCGAGGAGATAAGCCCCCTGCTTCTCCACCCCGATGAAACCGCCGGCGGTCTGATGACCTCGGAGTACCTCGCGCTTGGGGACCAGATGTGGGCCGAGCGCGCGCTGGAGGCGATCCGGCAGTGGGAGACCGAGCGAGAGTATCTCTTCTACTTCGTCGTTGACCGGGAAGGCAGACTGGTGGGGACCGTCAGCATCCTGAGGCTCCTCCGAGCCGCGCCAAAGGAAAAGCTGACGGATCTGATGGATCGCAGCTTCATCTCCGCGCCGCCAGACGCCGATCAGGAGGAGTGTGCTCTGCTTATGAGCCGCTACGACCTGACGGCGCTGCCCGTTGTCAATGCCGAACAGCACCTGGTGGGTGTCATCACGATTGACGACATCATTGATGTCATTGAGGAAGAGGCCACTGAGGACATCCAGCGCTTGGGTGGTTCTGCGCCCCTGGAGAAGCCCTATCTGTTGACCTCAGCGTGGGAGATTGCGAGGAGGCGCGTTGGGTGGCTCTTGCTGCTCTTCGTGTCAGGGATGATCACCACCAATGTGCTCGCTTACTTCGAAACGACCTTGAGCCAACGCGTGGTGCTGTCTTTCTTCGTCCCCCTTCTGATCGGCACCGGCGGCAACGCCGGTTCGCAGACCACGTCCACGATCATCCGCGCCCTGAGTGTCGGCGAAGTGGAGAAGCAGGACGCTCTGCGGGTTCTGTGGCACGAGGTGCGCGTGGGCCTGCTGCTCGGCGTGCTCGTCGGTCTGGCGGGCTTCCTGCGCGCATTCATCTTCGATGGCACGCTCGAACTGGGTCTGACCATCGGCGTGGCCATCGGCATCATCGTCTTCTGGTCCAGCTCGGTTGGCTCGCTTCTGCCGCTCTTCGCCACGCTCATCCGCGTCGATCCGGCTCTGATATCCGGCCCTCTTATGAGTACGCTTGTTGATGCGACCGGGCTGTTCATCTATCTGTCGGTGGCACAGCTGGTCTTGGGGCTCTGAGCCGCGGACACCGGCTTGTTTCCACGGTTCCCCGTGGCAGAATGTGTAGGAATGCAGAGGAGAATGCCGATGCCGTCGCCGCTTGACAACTTGCAGAGCGCTCTCACGATGCTCAGTTTCGAGGCCATCTGGTCAGCCCTCACCTATCCCTGGCAAAAAGCCAGAGCTCAGGCCGAATGGACACCCGAGGGCGAACGGATCAAAGGCCTGAAGCGATCGGTGGCCTATGGCGCACAGGCTGTCCGGCTTGGGCGCGGCAGTGGTTCTCGCCCCGCTTGGCCAAAGACATGGCAGAGATCCGGCGCGATCCGGTACGTGCACCTGACGGATCGCGGCGTCCGGCTCAGCGGTGCTGAGGGCACGATCGAGGTGGCGCTTCTGGCCTCCGATTTGGTGCGCATCCGCTATCTGCGTCCTGGTGCGGACGCCGACGCAGAGCCCATGTCCTATGCGATCCAGCGTCCCCTAGCCACCTGGTCCATCCCCCCCTTTGTCTGCATCCAGCATCCGACCGCCTGTCTGCTGCAGACCAGCGACCTCGTGGTGGGCATCACGCTGGCATCGAGCCAGGTCTTCTTCGCTACGCCGGATGGGGCATTGATGCACAGCGACGTGGAGGCCGCGTGGGCGGACAACGGCGCCCTGCGGCACCGCGTCGCCTTGGCGCCCGGGGAGCGCATCTTTGGACTGGGCGAGCGCGCAACCCCGCACAACCGGCGCGGGCGAACGCATGTCCTCTGGAACACTGATCCGGCGGGCTACCGGAGCGGTGATGACCCCATCAACCTGAACATGCCCGTCTCCGTGCACATCGTGCCCGCGGGTGATGGCCGGAAACTCTCATCGTTGACCTTTTATGACAACCCGACCTATGCGGAGTTCGACCTTGGGAGCAGCATCCCGAACGTCGCCGAGCACCGCTTCGCCGGCGGGGAGCTCCGGTACTACTTCGCTGTGGGTCCCCTACCCCAACTGCTGGAGCGCTACACGGAGCTCACGGGGCGCCATCCACTGCAGCCGCTGTGGATGCTGGGCTATCACCAGAGCCGTTGGTCCTACGACACTGAGGCCCGGATTCGCAAGCTGGCCCGGGACTTCCGGGAACAACGCGTCCCCTGCGACGCCATCCACCTGGACATCGACTACATGGAGGGCTTTCGCTGCTTCACGTGGGACCGCAGATCATGTACTGAGCCGGCGCTGATGGCCGCCGACCTGCGGGAGATGGGCATCAAGCTCATCAGCATCATCGATCCGGGTATCAAGCGTGACCCTGACTACGAGGTCTATCGAGAGGGCTTGGCGGGCGGTCACTTCTGCACAACGCCGGATGGTCAGGTGTTCCACGCACCGGTCTGGCCCGGATACAGCGCCTTCCCGGATTTCACCAATCCCGCCACACGGCGCTGGTGGGGCCAGCTCTACCGGCCCTTGCTAGAGACGGGGATTGCCGGGTTCTGGAACGACATGAACGAACCTTCAGCGTTTGCCGCGATCGGGGACCGTACGCTGCCAGACACCGTCCGGCACGCCATGGAGGGGGCCGGCGGCACCCACGCCGAAGCGCACAACATCTACGGCATGCAGATGGTGCGTGCGACGCGCGAGGGGCTTGAGGCC
>JAFGNI010000728.1 GCA_016927095.1 Anaerolineae bacterium
ACCCATGACGGCGTATGATTGGCTTCTGATCTTCTTCGGGGCGGGCCTGGCCATCACCTTTGTCTTTCAGGGCCTGATACGCGCGTTGTTCTCGCTCTTCGCGCTCTGGTCGGCGACCCTGCTGGCTGCGGTTCTGTACGAGGAGACGGCATTTCGATTGCAGGCTGTGACCGGGCCGAACGTGGCCCTGGCGCGTGGTCTGGTCTTTGATGCCCTCCTGGTGATCTTTCTGGTCGTGGGCTACATCCTGACGCGTATCGCCTTTCCCGTCACCAAGCTGCCGAAGCTGGGATTCCTGGACAACTTGCTGGGCTTAGCCGTCGGTGCAGTGATCGGGCTGCTTCTGGTGGCGTTGCTCGTCAACAGCATGGGGGTCATGGTGATGGAGCGCTGGGAGACCAACGACAGTGGTTGGGCATCGCTCCGGGCCTCGTTTATTGGGTCGGGCATCCGCGCGACCACCTCTCGGGCCCTGGCTGTTTACAGTTGGGCTTTTGTGCCGTTCTTCAGAGGGCTGCCCCCCGTCCTGCTGCCGCGTTAGGTAGGGTATGAACCGTCATTGGGTGAAACTTGAGTATCCGGAGATCCTTAAGCGGCTAGCGCGCTATGCCGACTTCTCCGGCGGTGAGGCGTTGGCACTGGCGCTCGAGCCAGTGTTCTTCCTAAGAGAGGCCCAGGAGCTCCTCGCGCTGACCACAGAGGCCCGCGCGCTGTTGGACGCGCACCCGGACTTTGCGCTGGGAGGCGTTCGCGATATCCGCCCAATGGTGACGCGTGCGCAGCACGGGATCACGTTACAACCGGCCGAGTTGTTGGAGGTTCGCAGCACTCTGATCGGGGCTGAGCGCGTGCACAGGATGGTGGGACGCCTGGTGTCGCAGTTCCCGATGCTGGCTGACATCGCGTCGCGCATTCATGCGCTCCCTGGCTTGGCCGATGCCATTGCCCGGGTGCTGGACGATCGTGGCGAGGTGCGGGACAGCGCTTCGCCCGAACTGTCCCGCATCCGGCGCGAGTTGCGTGTGACCCAGGATCGGGTTCAGGACCGGCTGCGCCGAATGATCTCCTCAGCAGAGGTGGCCCCCTACCTGCAGGAGGCACTGATCACCAGACGCGAGGGGCGATTCGTGATCCCCGTCCAGGCAGACTTCAAGGGCCACGTTCAGGGGATCGTGCACGACCGGTCGTCCAGTGGTGCGACGCTGTTCATGGAACCTACGCAGGTGGTCGAGCTGAACAACGCGTTGCGCGAGCTCAAGCTCGCGGAGGAAGAGGAGATCATTCGACTGTTGCGCGTGTTGTCGGCGAGCGTGGGGCAGGCGGCCGATGAGATCAACCATAGCCTCGAGGCGTTGGCGAATCTTGATCTCGTGATGGCCCGCGCACGCTACGCGGAGGCGCTGATGGCAACGGCCCCGACGCTTGTGGACGTGCCCAAGACGCCGCCTGCGCCCGCAGGTGACAACCTCAACCCCGGCAGCGTAGTCCGGCTTAAGGGTGCCCGCCACCCGCTGATCGATCCGGCTCACGTCGTGCCCGTCGCCATCGATGTCGAACCGGATACGCATGTCGTGGTGATCACCGGCCCCAACACGGGTGGCAAGACCGTATCGCTCAAGACCGTGGGATTACTCACGCTGATGGCCCTGTCAGGGATGCACATCCCCGTCGACGAGGGTTCGGAGCTGTCGTGCTTTCAGGCAGTGTATGCCGACATCGGCGATGAGCAGTCGATCGAGCAGAGTCTGTCGACGTTCTCGTCACACCTCACGAATATCCTGTCGTTCCTCAATGATGTCGATCATCGCGGGCTGGTGCTCTTGGACGAACTGGGGGCGGGAACAGATCCAGCCGAGGGCTCGGCGTTGGCGCGAGCGCTTTTGGATGCGTTCAGGCAGTGCCGCTGCACGATTTTCGTTGCCACGCACTATCCCGAGCTTAAGTTGTACGCCCATAATACCCCAGGCGTGCAGAACGCCTCGATGGAGTTTGATGTTGAGACGCTGGCACCGACCTTCCGGCTTACGATTGGGCTACCCGGACGCTCAAATGCCTTCGCCATTGCGCAACGCCTGGGTATGCCGCAGAGCATCGTCAAGAAGGCGCAGGGCATGATCTCGGGGAACGAGCTTCGTGCCGAGGACATGCTCACAGATCTGCACAACTTGCGGATCCAGGAAGTCGTCGCCCGTGACGCGGCACGTGATGCTCAGCAGGAAACTGAGACGCTGCGGAAGCAACTTCGGGAGAGGCTGGCAAAGATCGATCAGGAGCGCCGCGCGATCCTGATCCAGGCAGAGGCGACGGCCGAAGCTGAGGTTGAGGTGCTACGCGGTGAACTGCGTGCGTTGCGCACGAAGATGCTGCTAACGCCGGTGAGCGGCGCCGTGCCGGCCCTCGATTCACTGGAAGAAGAGCTGGATACCGTGGAGACGGCCATCACCCATCCTGAGCCCCTGGTGCAGGACATCGTGGCTGGGCCTGCTGAGCCCGAGCCACGCGACGTGGAGCAGGGGGACGTGGTTACTCTACTGGCGTTCGGGATCGAAGGCGTCGTGCTCGATGCGGATGCGGAAGAGGTGAGCGTGCAGGCCGGGTCGATTCGCACACGCGTGCCTCGCTCGGATGTCGCTCTGGTACGGCGCGCAGCGGCACCCCGTCCGGAATCCGCGGGTATCTCGATGCCTCCTCGTGGTGCTTCTCCGGGGGTCCAGATTGACCTGCGTGGACAGACGGTTGACGAAGCGCTGGAGCGGCTGGAGCGGCACATCGACGAGGCCGCCATGGCGTCGCTGCCTTGGGTGCGCATTGTGCATGGCAAGGGCACGGGGAAACTGCGTCAGGAGGTGCGGCGCCACGTGTCCAACCATCCTCTGGTGAGTTCCGTTGAAATCGCGCCGCTGACCGAAGGCGGCGAGGGTGCGACGATAATCCACCTCATCACCGCCAGATAGGGCGAGTCAGAGCTTGCGAGTCGGAACTCGCTTGCCGGAACTCGCTTGCCGGAACTCG
>JAFGNI010000729.1 GCA_016927095.1 Anaerolineae bacterium
GCGACAGCTACTACTCCTTCTACGTCGGCGCACTCGATACGGGCGGGGAGGACATCTACTATGACGGCGATTGGGCGAATGTCCTGGGAGCCATCGAGTTCATCAAGAATGCACCGCAGGACCAACCGCTGTGCATCTACCTACCACTCACCTACCCCCACCCGCCGTACGGTGTCGAGGAACCATGGTATAGCTTGATCGATCGTGAGAAGCTCCCACCGCGCGCACCCGCCCCCGCCAACTGGGCCGGTAAGGCCTCGCTCCTGGGGGCGATCCACGAGACGCAGAATCTACAGGATTGGACGGAGGAGCGCTGGACGGAGCTCCGCGCGGTTTACTACGGCATGTGCGCCCGGCTTGACCATCAGTTCGGGCTCCTCGTGGCGGCACTCAAAGACGCGGGGCTCTACGACGACACAGCGATCTTCGTCTTCGCCGACCACGGCGACTACACGGGCGACTATGGCATCGTCGAGAAGACCCAGAACACCTTCGAGGATGCCCTGTCCCGCGTCCCCTTCGTCATCAAGCCTCCCAAGGATATGCCCGTGGTCCCGCGTGTCAGCGAGGCGCTGGTGGAGCTCGTCGACTTCTCTGCCACGGTTTATGACCTGGCAGGCATTGAGCCGGGATACTGGCACTTCGGTCGTAGCCTGCTGCCCGTGCTTGCTGGAGAGACCGACGTACACCGCGATGCTATCTTCTGCGAGGGCGGACGCCTGCAGGGCGAGGAGCAAGCAATGGAGCTGGAGTCCGTGCGTACTATGGCGGATCCTTCCGTGAGCCTCTATTGGCCGCGGATCAAACACCAGGTTACGGACGAACGTCCCTGGCACACCAAGGCTACCATGTGTCGAACGCGCGACTACAAGTACGTGCGGCGGTTGTATGAACAGGACGAGCTCTACGATCTGCGGACCGACCCACATGAAATGCGCAACCTCATCGACGATCCAGCGTATGCGGATGTACGGATGACGCTCCAAGAGCGTATGCTGACCTGGTATATGGCGACCTGTGACGTGGTCCCTTTCGACACGGACCAGCGCCACTAGGAGGCCTGCAAAAGCTGTCCAGTGTGAAGCGCAAGGTCTACGCCTACATCACGCACGGTGAACGTCTGCTGATCTTTGGCCACCCTGATTCTCCAGAGGCCGGCCTCCAGGTGCCGGGTGGGACGGTTGAGGCTGGCGAGGAGCCGGCGGACGCGGTTATGCGCGAGGCTGCAGAGGAAACCGGCCTGACCGGTCTGCGGTTGGGGGGGCGGTTGGGCGAGACCTGTTATTGGGTCCCGGAGCTCGGGCAATGGCATCAGAGAACGTTCTTCCACCTTATCTGTATGGGCAGACCACCGGAGCGGTGGTATCATGCGGAGACGGTTCCATCGGATGGCAGCCCGGGTCCCATCAGGTTCGCGTTCACCTGGGTAGCGTTGCCCGATGGCGTTCCAGAGCTGAGCGGCGGCCTGGATCAGATGCTGCCGGAACTCGTTGCCGCGTTGAAGCTCATTGAGTGCTATATCTTGGAGGGCATATGAGTGGTACGCCTGACATCACATTTGACATCAGCCAGGTGCCGTTCAGCCGTTTCGGCTCCTATTTCGCGGTCTCGTATCTCGACCAACCAGATCTACCTCTGGGTGCGGGGGTCTACCTTCGATCGCTGCATGGCTATGGGGTGATCAGACCGGAGCTTTTCCGGATCGACTGGGCCGACGGTCAGCCGATCGAGTTTGACGAGGTCGAGGCCACACCCGCGCATCTCACGCTGCGGCACGCCAATGGCGGCAGGGTTGTGCTCTGTATACCGGAGCCCGGTACGGTGCGCATCTACGGGGAGCGCGCCGGCCTTCGGTTGGAGATGCCCCCGGGGCCTGGCGTCGTGGTACATCCCGCTGATGGGGGGCGTTGGGTTGCCAATGCCTTCCCCTCACTGCGCCGGTACATGATTGAGCGCATCCGCGGCATCGTCGACGCCGACGCCCCAACTTTCGTCGACGCACGTCACACGCTTCACCACAAGCGGGTCGTCCTGACGCTGAAGCCCGATTCCGGCGGGTCCTTTGATGTCGCCGTCGACGAGTTCGGCAGTACCTGGGCACCCAAACACCGCCAGCCCTTTGACATGTCGGTCGCCATTGTCGAGGACGCCTTCGACGCCTGGCTATCCGGCATGCCTCAGGTCCCGGAGAAGTGGGAACAGCCCCTGGGACTGGCAGCCTACATCGACTGGTCCTGTGTAGTCGATCCGTTTGATCGCTTGATCCGACCGGCGATGTTCATGTCCAAGAACCATATGTGCCAGGTTTGGAGTTGGGACAACTGCTTCAATGCCATGGCGTTGAGTTACGGCCACCCGGAGCTGGCGTGGGACCAGTTGATGGTGCTGGTGGACCATCAGGACCCCTATGGGGCCTTCCCCGATTCGGTGAATGACCTCACCAGGCACTACAACTTCTCAAAGCCGCCCGTCCATGGCTGGGCCCTCGGGCTCATGCGCGAGCAGAAGCCGGAATTCTTCGCCCCGGCGCGGCTGCGCGAGATCTACGGCCCCTTCAGTCGCTGGGCGAATTGGTGGCTGAGCCACCGGGTAGGTAGAGGAGAGTCGTTGCCGCACTACCTGCACGGCAATGACAGCGGCTGGGATAACAGCACCATGTTCGACGCCGGCGTGCCGCTGATCGCCCCGGACCTCGCCGCACTGCTTGCGCTGCACTGCTTCGAGCTCTCCGACCTCGCCACGCTGCTGGGGGAGGACACCGACGCGGTCAAGTGGCACGAGATCGCGATTCGCCTGATCGCGGACCTGATCCACACACTCTGGCAGGAAGATCACTTCGTGGCGCTGCGTCAGATCGACCACGAGGTTGTGGAGAGCGACAGTCTGATCCCGTGTATCCCCATTGTCCTGGGAAAGTGGCTCCCGCCGGAGTTCCAAACGGCGCTGGTCGAACGGATCCGGCGCTTCCTGACCGACTACGGGCTGGCAACAGAGGACCCCAAAAGCCCACATTACACACCCGACGGCTATTGGCGCGGGCCAATCTGGGCCCCTTCGACACTCCTGATCGTGTCAGGCCTGGAGGCCA
>JAFGNI010000155.1 GCA_016927095.1 Anaerolineae bacterium
AAATCACCGGATATGGCCGGTAGAAATCACCGGATATGGATGGAATGCCTAACATATATATGGGAACTTCTCTATGTCAATGAACTGCTTCGTTCCCCGGTAGCTAGGGCACGTAGGTCCTGCGATCGCCCTGACGCAACAGCGCCTGTTTGATCTCCTCGATGGACGGCGCATGCGCCAGCACGAAAATGGTGATAGCCTTGGCCATCCAGTCAAGCCAGTGCGCATCCGAGCTGCTGATCAGCGTCAGGTCCTCCGGCAACGATGGAAACGCGCGTCGCGCTTCACTGGGACGTATATTCGGCGAGACCTCGGCTGCGTCGGCCTCTAGCTCCTGCGGCCACAGACCCAGCATGGGCATCAAGCCGTTGCTCTGACGATCGATATGCGCTGGAATCGCCAATCCCCCGAGCTTCCGGACGACCCGCGCCGCCTCCTCCAGCCCCAAAGTGGCCGGCGCTTGGAGCATCCGCGTCTCCTCTGCGACGAACTCGCCCTCTTTGTCGACCAGAAACTGCGGTCCGAAGACATCCGTGTCATTCTCAAGAGGGGGTAGCCTTTTGTCCACCTGCGCCTGCCAGATGGCAGCGGCGGCAAGCGTGCCGAAGATGCACAGCAGATCGACTTCCTCCCGGGTCTGCAACTCCATACCGGGTAGCACCGTTAGCCCTGTACCCTCAGCTGCCTCCATCACCGCAGCCGCATTGCCGATCGTATTGTGATCCGTGATCGCGATCAGATTCAGCCCTTTGTAAAGTGCTTCCTCCACGATCAGTGGAGGGATCATCTCAACTTCAGCACACGCCGATAGGACTGTGTGTATATGCAGATCAGCGCGGACCTCGTGCATGCTGCATCCCTGGCGTGGCTCTGAGCTGCTTCGCCGATATGCTATATGCCCAGCGAGACGAGCTGCGCCACGGTCTCGTAGACCGGATCCTTGCTCGACAGCACTGCAATGCTTTGATCTTCGGCCTTGGCCAACGTATTGTCCGGGACAGCAGCGCCTTCCGCGACGACGATGGCAGCGACACCCAGCAACGACGCCACGGCGATGATATTCGCATGCGTCTGGAGCGTGATCCAAAGATCTCCGGTCTCGGCGCCTGCCATCACACAGCTCAGGAGGTCGGCTACATAGCCGCCCGTCACCTCAACATCAAGGTGGTCGCCACCGGCTAGGATGTCCCACTTCAGCTGATCTACGATTTCGCGTACTCTCATGCGCTCGCGTTCCTCCCGTTAGCTCTCGTCTGACTCGCCCGCCTCTTTGGGCGAGACCTGGAAAGTCATCTGCAGCCGTGTGCCGACGCCCACTGCTGACCAGAGGCTCATCTTGTCGGCACACCGTTCAATGTTGGTCAGTCCCATGCCCGCGCCGAATCCCATCTCCCGTATCTCCGGTGTTGCCGTTGAGTAGCCCGGCTGGCGTGCCAAGTCCACATCGGGGATGCCAGGACCGGAATCCTGCGCGACGACGGTGATCTCCATAGGCTGGATGTCCGCCAGAATGAGTCCTCCGGCACTCGTATGGATGATCAGGTTGACCTCGGCTTCGTAGGTCGCAATGGCTACACGCCGGGCCAGCTGTGGCGAGGCCCCAATTCGCAACAACGCCCGCTTGATCTTGCCGGATGCGTCACCGCCGCCGGCGAAGTTCCCCCTCACGACGTGATAGCGTAGCTGTAGACTCGTATTCTCCGATTCCAGCGCCTCGAAGAAGTGCTGGGGACGATCTTGCATCGCCTCTGCCTCGGTGTACAGCTCCTGCAGGGCGCGCAGCAGCGCAATCGTGATGTCGCCGCGTGTGATGATGCCGGTGAGTTGGCCTCTGCTATCCAGAACCGGCATCCTGCCGACGCCGGTCTTCTCAAAGCGCCGTAGCGCCTCCATGACGGGTTCTTGCGCGTGGGCGGTGATCAACCCATCGTGCGTCATATACTCCGAGAGTGGTGCGTCAAGTCGCTGTTCCTCTAGGGCGTGGATCACGTCCTCAATGCTGGCTACCCCGACGAGACGACCGTCCTCGACGATGGGTACCCCCGAAATGCGGTGCTCCCGGAGCAGCTCTTTGAGGGCCGCCATAGGGGCATCTGGAGGCAAGGTAAGCAGATTGGAGGTCATCACGCGCGTGACCTGCATTTCACGAACAAGCTCGTGAAGCTTGGTCACCGCGCCGCCCCGGCCCATAAACCCCAGCAGTGCGAATTGTCGCTTCATCGTCTTGATGACTATAGGGGAGGTGATGGTTCTAGATCATCACTACTGTCGGATGATAGGCAGCTTCCCGATACCTTTTAGTCCGGCCTCGTACAGCAGCCCAGCCGTCTCAAACATCGTATAGGGGGATAGCAGGACTGCAATGCCCATATCCTGGGCCAGGGCGATCGTCTCCTCGGGCGGGTATTTCCCGCGCACGAAGATGACTGCCGGGGCCTCTGCCATATCTGCCGTGCGAATGGCCTGCGGGTTGGTCAGCCCGGTCACCAACAGCATGTTGGGTTTGGTGAAGAGCAGAACATCGCTCATCAGGTCGGATGCGCACGCCGTTTCCAGATCGAAATTGAAAGGCGGCTCTACCAGCATCTCTGCTTCAGTCGCCCTCAGGATTTCATCCAATGTCATTCAGATAACCTCCACCCACGGCTGGCCCTCAGAATCTTGATAAGTGAGCTGCCCTCGATCCGGCTCAGTGCCGATTAACCTGATGGTTATATATGCAATTCTTTGCATATATCTCAACAAAAAAACAGGCCCGCCCCCCAGCGGCCAACCAAGGTAGATACTAACACAAACTCACGCGCTGTCCAGTCTCCTCACCGGTCTTGACAAGGCAATCGCAGTTGGCCATCTGCGCCGGGCCCTGTGCCTGCTGCCTCAGGGCAGGGACAAGCCCTGCCCCTACAGCGGCCATCCGTA
>JAFGNI010000156.1 GCA_016927095.1 Anaerolineae bacterium
CAGAGGTGATCCGCAATGCGGCTTTCCTGCCGTCACACCCCTGACTTTGCCGCCGCGACAGCCTGCCTGCTAGCTGGGCTGTCGCGGCGACCCCATCCCGACTGGTTGCGGCTCGTCGTCCGGGTGGACGAGGCGCCACTCACCGTTGCCTATCGCGTTCGGGAGCGGATTCGGCCGCGCATCGTGGCGCTTTAGGCGGACCAGGCACTGCTCCCGGAGGTACGGCATTCTGTCCAGAGCGGGCCTGATGGCGCGGCACTCATTCCGGGTGACGATTGGTCCGCAACCGCGGGCTGCAGCTGGCGTAATGCATGAAAGCGTTCCCGTGTACGACAAGGAGTGAGAGATGGTAGAAGAACCTTCACCTTTCGTTGAGGAAGAGGAACCTGCTGTCATACAGCCCGGACCTGAGATAGAGGCTGCCGCGGTGCAGCTCGAGGTTGATGGCCACAGGCGTAGCGGGCCCATCCTGGGAGGCCTGATCCTGCTGGTCATGGGGGTCATCTTCCTGCTGCGGAACCTCGGTGTGGACTTGCCAGTTCTGCGGAACTGGTGGGCGCTCTTCATTCTTATTCCCGTGGTGGGATCGTTTGACCGCGCCTGGCGTATCTACCAGCGCAACGGGCAGCGTATGACGGGCGAAGTCAGTGGCTCGTGTATCGGCGCTCTGGCACTGACCCTGGTCATGATGGCGTTTCTGTTTGACTTGCGGTGGGCCATCATGCTGCCGATTTTCCTGATCCTGGCTGGGCTGGGGGCGTTGCTCTCAGCCTTCGCGTCGGGGCGCGCGCCGTGATCATCATCTGGGGCACGCGCGGTCGCGAGGTCGAGGTCGGGAGCGGTGCGTTCTTCTGTCCGCGGTGTCAGACGGAGCGCGGGTACTCCCGTAAGCGCGCCAGTACGTACTTCACGCTGTTCTTCATCCCGATCTTCCGGGTGAAGGACCGCGGCGAATTCATCGAGTGTGAGACGTGTCATCAGAAGTATGAGCTCACGGTGCTGGACTTCGTGCCCGCGGTTGCGCCGGTGGTCCCGGAAATGGACCGCCTCCGCGCGTCGGTCCGGCGCGACCTTGAGGCTGGCATGCCGCTGCAGATGGCCCGGCAGAAGCTGGTCAACGAGGGTATCCACGATAATAGCGCGGAGCACACCGTGGCTGTTGCCGCAGGGGACGGTGTAAGGACGTGCCCGACGTGTGGCATGAGGTACGTCAGCACCGTTGAGCGCTGTTCGAGCTGCGGGGCGGGACTGGTGATGGGAAGTGGCTGACGCAGACTCGGCCCCCTGTGGGGCGTCGCCCGAACGCAGCGTGGCTTTGGTGGAAGCGTTGCGCTATCTCGAGGAGCTTGGCGCCGCGGTCGTCGAAGACTCACGCGTGCGTCCGGGGGAGTGCGTCGCCGGGCACGGGCCAAACACGACCGGCGGCACGCTCATCCGTCCCGGCGGTCGTGACTGCTATCCGGCTTTCTGGGTCCGCGACTTCGCGATGTCCCTGGAAAGCGGCCTCGTCACGCCTGACGAGGCCGTGCACGCGCTGCTGCTGACGGCTCGATTGCAGGCGCCGGAGGATCGGCGCCTGCGCAGTGGCAGCTTCGTGCCGCGCGGTTCAATCGCCGACCACATCACCTTCGGCGGGAAGCCTATCTTCTACCCGGGCACACTCGACGACGTCGATGGACAGGGCCAGCCCTTTGGATACTACCCATCGCTCGACGACCATTTCTACTTCGCGGAGATGGCGTGGCACGCTATCGTGGTCTGCGGACGCGAGGATCTGCTCTATGCCGAGGTGGATGGGACATCGCTGCTTGAGCGATTGGCTCTGGCGTTCTCCGTGCCCAAGGTTGACCCGGCGTCGCAACTTGTGGTGTGCGACGAGGACGACCGCGGTGTCTCCTTCGGGTTCACAGATAGCGTGATCCACACCGGGAAGTTGCTCTTCTGCTCGCTGCTGCGGTACCGTGCCGCGTTACGGATGGTCGAGCTGTACCGACTGGCAGGATCCCCTGCGTCTGCGGCGCGGTACGCGCGGATCGCGTCGACGATCTCGGACCATTTGCCTGGCCCCTTTGCCCACGAGAGTGGTCTGCTGGTCGCCAGTACCGGTGCGAGCGCGCAGCCTGATGTCTGGGGATCCGCCTTCGCCGTCTATACCGGGGCCTTGCCCGAGCGGGTTGCCGCTGACGTCTCCGGCGCGCTCTCGCGGGCACTGGCGTCCGGGTCGGTCGCGTGGAAGGGCAACATCCGCCACGTTCCCACTGACGCCGACTACAGCGCGACGACGGCATGGGAGCGTGTGGTGGACGATCGGCCCAAGAACCGCTACCAAAACGGGGCGTACTGGGGTACGCCCGTGGGGTGGGTTTGCTACGCGGTTGCACAGCACGACTCCGGCGCAGCCGAGCGGCTGGCGTCGGATTTCGTGACTGACCTGCGCGCGGGTGACTACCGTCAGGGGCCGGACTATGGCGCGCCGTGGGAGTGCATGCACCCCGATGGCGATCACCGCCAGAACCCCGTCTATATGTGTTCCGTCACGACGCCCCTTGGGGCATTCAGGCGGATGGGGTGGCTTGACTAGCGCCCAAGGCTTGGTATCCCGAGTCCGCTCGGGCAGAGCCTTGGGCGCCGCAGGCTGCATCGGCGACCTTGGAAAGGCGTCGACGCCTTGCCAAGGGTCCAAATCACGACAGCTTCGTACCGCACTCCGGGCAGAACTTGGCGCCCTTGGTCTCCGCACCGCACTTCGGGCAGACGCCGGCGGGCGTGCGCTCGATCTTGGTGCCACACTCCGGGCAGAATTTCGCCCCGTGAAGCTCCGCACCGCACTTCGGGCAGACATCCGCCTCCGGTTGGGGCATGGGCCCGCCACACTGCGGACAGAACTTGGTGCCCGCTGGGGCGACGGTTCCGTCCTTGGGGCAGCGGACCGTGTTGGCCTGCGCCTGTCTGGCGGCCTCGGTGACCTGTTTTACCACACCGCCCAGGCCCAGCGCGCTGGCGAAACCCTTGACCATCGCGCCTGCCTGCTCAGCGCTGGCCTCAGCGATCTCGTCGCGGCGCGGGCTATCCTCTGAACAGAAGCCGCTTTGCTCATCCCAGCACGACAGGCAGACGACTCTGAGGCAGGTGGGGCACTCGCGGAAGCGGTCCTTCACCTGGCCCCACGCCTTTTCCAGCTGCTGGGGGGTCAAGTGCATGGTGTAGCGCGGGTCCTCCCCGGTGACGTTTTCCGCAATCGTCCGGCCGAACAGAGGCACCTTGCGGAGCAATCCGCCCACCGCCTGCCGGCCCAGGTCCTGCGCGACGGTCGCGCCGACCTCGGGCTGGCTCCGGTACTCCCGGTCGCAGGTCTCGCAGTAGAAAACTGCGTACGGCCCGATGCCGTCATTCCTGACATCGTATCTGGGCATTCGACTTGGTTCAGCCATGCGTGCATCTCCTCGTTCGAAATGTGTTTGTACTGCTGGTTCTTGCAGCTATTCTACTACCGAAACTGGCTCGCGGAAGAGGGCGCGCCGGCCCGTTCTCTTCCCTTTGAAAGGTGCCGTAACCTTGCGGCGGGCTACATCCAGTGTACCGGACGGGTACTCGGAATCTTTGTGTGGGTTTACGCACTCTCACATGATGGTCGCCAGGCCCTGTTCTGCAGGTCGTGCGGGGCACGCGCTGTGGCTTA
>JAFGNI010000157.1 GCA_016927095.1 Anaerolineae bacterium
GAGGTGGAGACCAAGTCGGCTACTACCGGTAGTGTGGCGGCGTTGCAGGACACGTTGACGGCTCTCTACAAGGAAGTTAACCCGTCGGTCGTCTACATTGTCGTCACCACTGCAGCCAGCGGTCCGGGGTTCCCGGCATCGGGGGGGAGTGGCAGCGGCTTTGTCTACAGCGACGAGGGCTACATCGTGACCAACAGCCATGTCGTGGAAGCCGGTACCGCCTATGAGGTGGTCTTCTCGAACGGGGAGCGACAGAGCGCCGAGCTCATCGGTTCCGATCCTGATAGTGACCTGGCTGTCCTGAAGGTCGCGACACTGCCGAATGGGGTGGAGGCACTCCCTCTCGCCGATGTCCCTGTTGAGGTCGGACAGTTCGCCGTCGCCATCGGCAGTCCCTTTGGTGAGCAGGGCACGATGACGCTGGGCATCATCAGCGGGCTGAACAGGAGCCTGCCCTCACAGCGGATGACCACGACGGGCAGTACCTATAGCCTGCCTCAGGTGATCCAGACCGATGCGCCGATCAACCCGGGCAACTCGGGTGGGCCGCTGCTGAACCTCGAGGGTGAGGTGATCGGAGTCAACGCGGCGATCGCGAGCACGTCGGGCACCGGCTCCGGTGTTGGCTTCTCCATCCCGGTCGACGTGGTCAAGCGCGTGGCGCCCAGCCTGATCGAGAGCGGTGAGGTGAATTACTCCTATATGGGCGTCAGCTTCGACGGCGAGATCACGCTTTCCGACACGGAGCTCTACGGCATCTCTCAGACGCAGGGCGCCTACGTGATCAGCGTGACGCCGGGCGGGCCGGCGGATGAGGCGGGGCTTGTGGCTGCGGACCCGCAGACCGGCCAGGGAGGCGATCTGATCGTCGAGATGGATGGTCGTCCGATCCAGGATTTCTCGGATCTCAATACCTACCTGGTTCTGGAGACCGAGCCTGGCCAGGTGCTCGAGATCACGGTGCTGCGCGGTGAGGAACGGGTTACGCTCTCGCTCACGTTGGGGGCCCGCCCATAGCGGAATCCAGCCAGCAGGGTGCTGGTATAGGTGAAAGGGGGCGATGCTCAGGCATCGCCCCCTTTCAAATGCAGTAACGGAGCCTTACCTTTTCCGGGCCAGAAGAAGATACGAGAGCGGAAGGTCGCGACCACTGAGATGCGCGCACCCGGCGGAAATGTCGTCGGGGTACTCGTGCATTTCCACAATCTCGAGCCCGCTTTGAGCGACGGCGCTGATGATGGCCCCCATCGTATGGGAAAAGCTGGTGAATGGCTTTGAGGCATAGGTTGTGCCGCCGACGTAATCCATCCCATCCGTCTCGATCCACGCATCGTCTTTGAAGTAGGAGTACACGGCCTGGCTGGGGTGGGCCTCGTCAAAGCCCGGTTCCGTCTTGTAAGCCAGCATGTTGATGAAGGGGTGGATCTCGTGGATCAGCAGATGTCCCTGTGGCGCCAGAACCTGCGCTGCCTTCCGGAAGAACTGCCCAAGGTCGTGAAACCAGCACAGTGCCCCCGCAGTGATCACGACCCAATCGAACGCGTTGGCAAACTCCGTGGGGATATCGGCGATGTCCGTGCAGATGAACCGCGCATTGAGACCCGTCTCCCGAGTGATTCGTCCGGCCTCCTCGATGAAGTTCTCCGCCAGGTCGAAACCGACGCCGGAAGCGGCCCCCATCTTGACGATGGAGAGCAGTTCGCGGCCGTTGTTGCAGCAGAGCTGCCCGACCGCCTTGCCGGCGACACCAATCCGCTCAAGTGCCGCGATCACCGGCGCATCGAGGAACGTCCCTTCAGGGCTCTGCAGGACATCGACAGGGTTGGCCTTCCGTCCCCGTTGGTGGACCGGGAAGGCTTCCTCCCAGGCTTCCTTATTCGCCGCTACATAGTCTTTGTCCATAGCTCAAGTCTCCTCTGTGGTCCCTTGCCTCATCGGGGTCCGAAGGCGGGCACCACCACCTCACGCCCATCCTCCATCGCCGACTGATGGGCGCAGATCCCGGCCGCCGTCCAGTTCGCCGCTGTGACTGCATCGATCCGGGGCGAGCGTCCCTCGATGATGCTGCGCACGAACTCGTGGACCAGATAGGGGTGCGAGCCGTGGTGTCCTCCGCCCTGCTCGAACGACAGGTGACGCTCATCCTGACCGTAGACGAAGCGGCGCGTATACCGCGCGATCGATGGCGGCAGCAGCTCCACCCGGTCCGGCAGCTCGGGCCGGGTCACCGGATCCTGATGCCGGATCTCTCCCGGCACTACCGGGCTCATGCGCATCAACACCGGGGCTTCATCCTCCATCTGCCACTCGTAGCAGGCGTTCTCGCCATAGATGACGAAGCTTTCCATGTAGTACCGGGCGCAGTGGAACAACGACCGCGTGACCTCGGCGGCGAGCCCGGAGGCCTCGAGTTGGAAAACCGCTGTCTCGACCGGATAGGGGTTGCCATACTGCCGTCGCAGCTCCTCGCGCATCTCACCCGACCCAAAGCAGTGAACCCGGGCGGCCCGCGTCTCGGCGATGGCAAGCAGGGGCGCGATGGCGTGCGTGGCATACCACATAGGAGGCAGTCCATTCCAGTACGGGGGCCACCGCTCCATGTCCTGGTAGTGCGCCCCACGGAGGAACTGGATCCGCCCGAAATCGCCCCGCCGCTTGAGCTCCTGAGCGTACAGGAACTGCCGCGTGTAGACCGCTGTTTCCATCATCATGTAGGTGCGTCCGGACTCCCGCTGGGTAGCCACCACGGCGGCAAGATCCGGTAGGCTCGTGGCCATCGGCACCGTGCAGGCGCAGTGCTTGCCGGCGCGAAGCGCCGCGATCGCCTGTGAGGCATGGTCCGGAATGCCCGTGACAAGATGCACGGCATCGATTGCCGGAGATGCCAGGACGTCATCCAGGTGCTCGAAGCATCGATCGACCGGGTACCTCCCGGCGGTTCTGCTCAGACGCTCGGGGTTGGCATCGCAGATCGAGACTGCGGCGACATCCGGATGGTCCAGGTAGATGGGGACGAACTCAGCCCCAAATCCCAGACCTACGACTGCAACACGGAGCCCTGTCATGGTCATGTGCCCTCCCAAGGGACACGGGATCGCGATCTCACGTCGCGCGGCGGCCTCCACCCTCAGGCGAGGCCGCCCCGGATCGCACACACCCTCACGTTATCCTGGTCGCCGGTTCTGACCGCGGGTGCGCAGACGCACCTGGCCGGTACCCAGATGCACCTAGCGGGTGCGCAGACGCGCCTGGACTAGCCGAACTGCACCCGGAAGCACTGGGTGTAATCGCAGGGCTTCTTCTCGGGCAGGTCGATCACCAGCCCGCGGCTGGTCTGC
>JAFGNI010000158.1 GCA_016927095.1 Anaerolineae bacterium
AGCACCCAGGACGCACAGGTGGCAGCAGGGCGCGGGGGCACCGACGCGCACCTGCTCCACGGGCGGGGCGACTTCCTGGCAATCACCAGCGGCGACCACGCCCTCCGCTTCCAGGTGGCGCAGATGACGGAGTGGGAGGCGAAGAAGCAGGTGGGGGAGCTGAGACCGGCGTTGCCGGCGTTGACGATGGATAGGGCGCCTTGAGTCGAAAGTCACGCGTCATGATGACGAGGGGTCACGATTCACCATTCACGATTCATCGCTACACACCAAGGTGGAGTTAGCGGGCAACCTCGACAGCAGCCCTGAATCGTGAATCGTCAATCGTGGCGTGTCTACAGCGAAGGATCCAACAATGAGAAGGCAGAAGCAGTGGGACGAACCGATACCAACGTATGCGCCCCGCGAACCCTTGGGAAAGCGGCTGGGGCGCTTTGTGGGGCTGATGGGGGCGATCTTCGCGATCGCGGCAGCGGTGATCGTGACGCAGAAGCTGAGTCACGACTCGCTGGCGCTGTTGATCGGGTTGAGCTGTGGGGTGGCGGCGATGCTGCCGACGATCGCGCTGGGGGTGTTGGTGTGGCGGCGGGAGGACGCGCGGCGCAGTGAGCGGGAGGCGGCGCAGGCGCAACTTCAGATGGCCCAGCCCTATGCCCCGCCCGTGATTGTGGTCAGCCCGCAGGGCGTATCCAACGATCCCTATGGACGGCCCGCTCTGACTTCAGACGCACAGCCATGGCCCTGGGCAGCGCCACAGAGCCAGCGGAACTTCACGATCGTTGGCGGTGAGGAGTAACCAGAGCAGCTGAGGCAACCTGGCATCGAGGTACGTGATGCCTCACGCCGTCGGCGATGCGCAGGCTAGAGCCGGGTCAGCTGGGCGACCAGCATATCCAGCGCGATGTCGGCGGGGACCTCCCCGCGCTTGATAGCGAGGTCGGTGTCCATCAGCAGACGATAGGCATCCTGCAACTGCGATGGCGTGAACTGGTCGGCCTGGGCGGAGACTTTCTTTGCGACGTAGGGATGCAAACTGAGCCGCGAGACGATCTGCGACTGGGGATAGTGCTGGTCGATCAGCCAACGTATCTGGATCAGCAGCCGGAACTGGCGGACAATCATCCCGAAGATGCCCAAGGGATGCTCCCCGACCTCCAGCAGCCGGTGTAGGTAGGTGGCTGCGCGGCGCCCGTCACGCTGTCCCATCGCATCCACCAACTGGAAGATCACGTCTGCCGATTGGATGTAGGGCACCATCACACGCACGTCCTCAGCGGTGATCTCGTCGCGATCCCCGACGTAGAGCAACAGCTTCTGGATCTCCTGATCCAGCAGGCGCAGGTTCCCGCCGATGTTCTGTGCCAGAATTGCCGCAGCGCGACCTTCTATCTGCCCGCCATAGGATCGCGTCCGCTGAACCACCCATCCAGGAAGCGACCGCGCATCAGGCACCGCAAAATGCTGCACCTGGATGCCGGCAGCATCGCTCTGCTTCAGAAGCGGATGGCTCTTGGGAAGGGTCTTGTCCTCATCAAAGATCAAGTGCGTAGTGGGAGCCACATCAGGCAGGACATCAACAATCTCTTGGGTCGCATCCGCTCGAACTTTGCTCAAAACATCGCGCGCCACAACGATCCGGACCGCACTCAAGAACGGCACCACCCCGCAAGCCCGCCGCAGCTCCCCCGGCGAGACCGCCCCTTCGAGGATCTCCGTGTTCATATCCCGGAACTCATCCGCCAGCCCGCACTCCGCCACAATCTGCGCCAGCGCCTCCTCCCGCGCCAGTCCGTTCTCACCATGCAGCACATACACCATCGCCGCGCTCACCCCTCGGCCCGACGGACATCTTCGCGTTCCGCACGCCCTCGGGTACGCACCCGCACCCGGTTCATCCCCCCTCGGTAGTCCGTAAAGAAAGAAGCGATCTCCAGGTCGCCCACCTCCGCGCGCGTCGTCACGTTGGCCTGCACCCACCGCGCCACCGGCATCGCCGCCACCAGCGCCACCGCGTTCAGCAGCACCGCCTGGGGCAGCCGCTCCACCAAGCCCATCCATGACCGCTGCCGCCCCGCCTCCTTCTCCCTCAGCAGATCCGGCACATAGCCCAGCCCCAGCAACGTCGCCACCGTCGTCGCCCCCGCCGTGATCACCAGGTTCGTCCCGCAGTGTGCGTGCACCGCCAGCCCCGACTCGCCCCCCTTCAAGGCCTCGAGCGCCCTTCGCACCGTGGGGACGATCTCCTCGGCCGTCAACGTCGAATACAGCGTGAACCCCGCAGGCCCCGAAACCCCCATCACCTGCGCATCGGCATAGCGCCGGCTCAGCAGATTGATCGTCGCGTGCTCCAGCGCGTGATTCTGCCGGATACGGTCCACCCATCGTCGCAGTGCCATCGGCTCCCTCGCTCCATTCTCTAGTCAATCACCGGCGTCGCAACTGCCCGGCCACCGGCAACAGGGTAAGCGATCAAGATCAACCGGTTGGCCAAACTGCCATAAGGGTGGCACGTCACCAGCGTCAGGCGCTCGTCGGGTGTCTGCTGGATATAACGCGCATTCTCCAAGCGCGCCGCCAACGGCTGCCCCGCTTCCCGCAGGATATACTTCTCTCCCACCCTGTACGCGTAGACCTCGGCGTCCTCCCCCGCCACCAACACCTCAGCCCCCACCTCCACCCGGTAGAGGTAACGGAACACCTCGCCCTTCCCCGTGTTGTGGCC
>JAFGNI010000012.1 GCA_016927095.1 Anaerolineae bacterium
AACGAGAAGGTTAGCGCCAGACTCCCTCATACACGATCAGGCCCAACCCCTCCGGACCGATATGGGAAGCGATGATCGGGTCATAGACTATAAACGGTATGTCAAGTCCAGGCGCGATCTGCGAAAGTCTCTCCTTCAGGTCCAGGGACTCGTCATCCGGCGTCTCCTGTCCTTGAAAGATGACCAGTTTGTTGATCCGCGAGAATTCGGACGCGAATTCAACCAGCCGGTCAACGGCTCGCTCCGGGCGGCGGCTCTTCTCCAAAGGGATCATATCGCCGTCCTCAATCTCCACGAACGGATGGATCTTTAGCATCGCGCCCAGTATGGCCTGCGCCGACGTGAGCTTGCCGCTGCGGTATATGTAGTCAAGTGTGTGCGAGACCATGACCACGTAGATGCGCGGGATCATCCCGCGGATCCGGCGCACAACCTCTGCTAGTGGCAGATCGCCTCGCTGAAGCAGTTCACCGGCGCGGTCGACCAGCAGACCCAGACCCACAGACACGGTCTGCGAGTCCAGGATCGTGATATCACACCGACCCATGAAGTCACGTGCCGCAGCCCGCGCGTTGCGCACGAGTGGGCTCAAGCGGCCCGATGACAAAACCACCAGGATCTGGTTCGTGCGATACAGCGACCGCTCGAAGACAGCGCGGAAGTCGTCCGCTGACGGTCCCACAATCTCTATCGTATCACGAGACTGCCGCAATCCGGCGAGCAAGTCCACGTGTCCCGGTGTCTGCTGATCATGCAGGTAGGTGCGACCGCCTGCAGCGGCGACGATCGGCAACACCGTAACACCCAGCTCCCGCAGTCGATCCATCGGAAGGAAGGCAGTACCGTCGGTGATCATCTGGATCTGAGAGTTCCCCGCCACGCGCTTGCTCCTGTCTTGGATAAGAACGAACAATCCCTCGATGACGACATTGGAAGGCCCGGACGAATCAGACAGCCAATACGCCGCCCCTCGTGGACATTTCCACCTCAATCACTCGATCGAGAGTATATAGGGATAGTGGGGCTGTCCCCCATTGACGACCTCGAACTCGAGGTCTGGATAGTACCCGGAGAGCTCTTCAACCAACGCGTTAGCCTGATCCTCAGTCACCTGCTGTCCAAAGTACAACGTCACCAACTCGCGATCATCGATCTCGGCCTCAGCCAGCAGCCAACGCACAGCCTCCTCAAACGTATTCGCATCGACGACCAGTTCATCCTCGAGCAGACCGATCGCGTCTCCTTCACGAACCTCAATGCCGTTTAGCCGTACATTCCGCGTTGCAGAGGTGACTTCAGCGGTGATGACCCCCGAGGATGAGGCGTACATCGCTGTCGCATTCTCTTCCAGCGCAGCGTCCTGGTCGAGAGCCAGCATAGCCGCAACCCCCTGCGGAATCGTGCGGGTGGGCACTACCCGGACCTGTTTACCGTCGGCCATCTGAGCCGCCTGTTGGGCCGTCATAAGAATGTTCGGGTTATTGGGCAGGATGATAACATTCTCGGACGCCGTGAGACTGACAGCCTCGACGAGCTGCGCCGTGCTCGGGTTCATAGTCTGCCCACCCTCGATGACGACGGTCGCACCGAGGCTGTAGAAAACGTCCGCTAGCCCTTGGCCGGTGGAGACTACCACCACACTAATTGCAGCAGGTTCGGCCTGCCCGAGCAAGGCAGCCGGCAGCGGTGGTCCCGATCGGGCAGCGTCCCGCTCGGCAGTGTAGGCCTCGTACTGAACCCGCATATCCTCGACCACCACATCGGTGACCGAGCCGAAACGGGCCCCGAAGCTGATCGGGGCTCCGGGATCGGCGACGTGGACGTGGATCTTGACCGCTACCTCATCACCCACCGTGAGCGGGCAATCCCCCATCGCCTCAATCCCCGAGCGAATAAGCGGAACATCCAGTCTGGTTCCCAAGATAATGAGCTGCACATCATAGGGATAGGCGCTATCAAACTCGATGGCCGCGCCGCCTTGGGGATGCGCTTCCAGCTGCAAGTGGGCAAGGTCTGCCTGGGTTGGGATCGCTGCCACTGGAAGTCCTTTCAGATCACGCAACATGCCTTCGAAGATCACGTAGAGCCCCTGACCACCCGAGTCGACCACGCCGGCCTGGCGCAGAACGGGCAGCAGTGTAGGCGTACGCGCCACTGACGCGCCGGCTCGACGCACCAGACGATCAAACATAGCGATCATATCGTCCGACTGCTCCGCCGCTAGCGCCGCCTCCTCGGCCATCTCCCGCACCACCGTGAGGATGGTCCCCTCAACAGGTTTGACAACGCCCTTGTAGGCCGTGTCAGCAGCAGCACGCATAGCTTCGACCATCGTCTCGACCGTGATGCGCCCATGCCCATCGACCCCGTGTGCGAACCCGCGCCAGATCTGCGATAGGATCACGCCGGAATTCCCACGCGCGCCCATCAGTGCGCCGTGTGCAAGCTTCGTCATCAGTCGACCGACATGTGGCTCGTCGACTTCAGCAATCTCGTCCCAGGCGGAGACCATCGTGAGGTTCATGTTGGTGCCGGTGTCACCATCGGGAACCGGGAACACATTCAATGCGTTAATCGCGTCCTGA
Source organism: Anaerolineae bacterium (assembly GCA_016927095.1). The sequence goes on from JAFGNI010000012.1 coordinate 2,586, forward strand.
TGCTGGCGCAGCCAGGCAAGAGCTGCCGAGATCATCGGCTTGAGACGAACCCCATCCAGGGCTCGCAGCGTATCTCCGTCGGGGACACTCACAGTAAGCCCTCCCTAGTCCAATTCGCTAACGCGTAAGGCCTGAATGTGGACATTGACTTGCTCCACCGGCAACTCAAGAGCGCGTTCCACCTGATACTTCACCACGTCCTTGATGCTATCCGCCACACTCGAGATACGCGCCCCGTATTCTACCACTAGGTAGAGGTCAACTACGATATGGCCATCCCGAACGATCACCTCAACGCCGCGCTTCCTATCCGCGGAGAGGATGTCAGCGAGTCCAGTCGCGAAGTTCCGCGGCACAGTTCCGACCACACCGTAGCAGGTCTGAACAGCCTCGCTGACGATTGATGCGATTGCCGCCTGCGCCACCTCGATCTTGCCGCGTGCTTCTAGGTGGTCATCCATAGCGCCTCCTCTGGTTGCGTCTTCTGTCCTTTGTGGTATCATAGCTCAGTCATCGA
>JAFGNI010000159.1 GCA_016927095.1 Anaerolineae bacterium
AGGGCGGGCTCAGAGTACTGTCAGAAGGTCCTAGACGAGCTGAGCCTGGCACCGCAGATGGAGCACTTCATGAGCGCGACCTCCATCTTCGTCCCTCACCTGATGGCCTCCGTCGCGATGCTGGTGTCCTTCGCGATCTACCCGCTCTTCGGACGCGCAAGCGCCGTCCTGGCTGCCGCGATCGCCCTGACCAGCTTGATCTCACAACTCCTCGAGTTGGGTTTCCGCGACAACCTCTTCCGCCGGCTGGCGCCCAAAGCTGAGAGCCAGAACGTGGTCGCGGTGACGCCGCCCGCGGGCGAGCACCGGCAGGACCTGATCCTGATTGGGCATGTCGACAGCCAGCGGACACCCCTGGTCTTCCGCACGCCCACCTGGGTGAAGGTCTATCAGACCTTCACCACCGTTGCCTTCGTCCTGAGCGTGGTGCAAGTGGTTCTCTATATCGCAGGCGCCATCACCCAGTGGGCCTGGATCTGGCCCGTGACGATCCTTAGCGCCCTCAGCGCCGTTGCCCTGGCGGCGATGTGCATCGAGGCGGACCGCACCCCCTTCACCGCGGGCGCCAACGACAACGCCACCGCCGCCGGCTTAGTCCTCACCCTGGCCCGGCACTTCCAGGAGCAGCCCCTCCGGCATACGCGGGTCTGGTTGGTCTGTTCCGGCTGCGAGGAGGTCCAACACTACGGCGCCATCGACTTCTTCCGGCGGCACCGCGCCGAGTTCGTTAACCCGGTCACCGTGGTCTTCGAGATGCTGGGATGTTCGGGCCCGTCGTGGCTGACGAAGGAAGGCATCATCGTGCCCTTCCGGAGCGACCCGCAGCTGGCTCGGATGGCGGAGGCCCTCGCGCAAGCCCACCCCGAGCTCGGCGCCTACCCCTCCGAGATCAAACGGGGCAATACCGAGATGTCCGATGCCCTGCGCGTCGGCATCCCCGCCATCACGATCACGGGCCAAGGTCCGAAGGGCGAGATGCCCTACTGGCACCAGGTGGGCGACACCGTCGACAAGCTGGATCCCGAGGTCATGGCCCGCGCCTACCGGTTCGTGTGGGCGTACCTTGCGGCGATTGATGGCGCCGTCGGCGAGCGTGCGTGAATGCTCGCGGTCCGTTGATTCCACCGGCGCTGGCAAGCTTCTGGCGGAGCAATAGCGTCTACCGCTGACGGGGCGCACTGTGGTGGGGTGCGCTGGGTGGGGCGCACCGTTGCCGATTTCATGCCTCTTTGCCCGAAGGTGGGGTGCACCTGCGAAGCAGTGGTGTCCGCTGCCGCGCACGCCACCTGATCGTGGCCCCTCTGCGTCGCTGTGCCATCCCCGCCGGCAGGCGCCACGGTGCTATAATGGCAATCATCGTGCCACATAACCGTGGAGGATACCATGCCCGCTATCCACCTGCGTCCGGCGGAACCGGACCGCGATTTTGCCCAACTCGCGGTCTTCTTCACCATCCTGGAAGACTGGCCCAACACCGCGCAGAGCCTCAAGGCCTACTACGAGCGTGAGCGGGAACGTATTACCCAGGTTGTCGCCGTCGACGAGACCCATGACGTGCTGGGGTTCTACTGGGCCACGCGCGACGGGATCGTGCCCGAGCGCGTCACCTTCGATCTGTACGTGAGGCCGGAACGGCGCGGCGAAGGGGTGGGTCGCGAGTTATACGACGCGATGCTCGAAGCCCTGGCACCTGCCCAGATCAAGGTGCTGCACGTCAGCGTCTGGGACAACTGCCCGCAAGGTCGCGCCTTTGCCGACCGTCGTGGCTTCGCTGAGCTGAGGCATCGCATCGCCATGGCGCTCGACCTGCGCACCTTTGATGACGGGCCCTACGACGAGATCCTCGCCCGGCTGGGGCGTGAGGGCTTCCGGTTCACGTCGATGGGGGAACTGGGCGACACCGAGGAGGCCCAGCGCAACCTCTATCGCTTGAACGACGCGACCGGCAGGGACATCCCCGGCACCGCGGGCGAGCCCTCCTGGACCTCCTTTGAGGATTTCCGGCAGAGCGTCTGCGCGGCGGACTGGTATAAGCCCGACGGGCAGATGGTGGTGATCGACACGGCAACCGGCGCCTGGGTCGCGATGAGCGCCATCACCCGTCCCGAGGGGGCGGCGTTTGCCTACAACCTGCATACCGGGGTGGATCGGGCCTACCGCGGGCGCAAGCTCGCGCAGGCCGTGAAGGTGCGCGCGCTGCGCTATGCCCGCGATGTCCTGGGGATCGACGAGGTGCGCACCCACCATACGGTCCAGAACCTGCCGATGATCGCCATCGACCGCAAGCTGGGCTACGTCCGGCGCCCCGGCACCTATCTGATGACGAAGACGCTAGCCTAGCTCACGCGCTCACCCCAGCAACGTCAGCCTATCGCGTACCCGCAGCAGGAAATCCCCAGGCGGCAGCACCGTCACGTCGGGATGGCCCGGTTGGTAGTGCCGTGTGTTGAAGCTCACCAGCCACGGGCATCCCGCTTCGAGTGCTGCAACCAGGATGGGGAGGTCCGTGGCATCGGCCAGCCCGGTGTAGAGCTTCAGATCCCTTGTGCTGGGATCATCCACAACGGCAACGCACCGGGCCACGATCATACGGAAGGCTGGTAGCGCTCTTGGAAGCTTCGCGGCAAGGTTGCGTTCGACCTCCACAATGACTTGCCTGCAGGTATAGGCGTCAATCAGTGTGATCTCCGCCATGCGCAGCACGACCAGACTAGCACCAGAGTCGGAGGGGCTTGCGCTACCGGCAAACAAGACGTCCGCATCGATGAATACGCGTGGTCTATGAGGAGCGGGCATCGGCGTCTCGTTCAGCACGGTAGCGTTCCCGTTCCTCGCGCAAGGTCCGCAGCAGTTCTTCTGTGCTCAGGCCCGCTTCTAGTCGGGCTCTCTCGATCTCTCTTGCTAGCTCGGGCACCATCGGCACCATAGGGGTCAGAACGAAGATCCCGTCGAGATCGATGACGCTGTAGGTATCCCCCTCGCGGATGTCGTACTTCTCACGCAGCTCTGCCGGCAGTGTGACGGTGCCCCGCTTCCTGACCTGGATTGTCGCGTCCATCCGTTTGCTCCTTGCTGAAATTCTGATGCATCAGTATATCAGCATTATATCACGGAATAGATGCCTTGGTCAGCCGATCACGGAGCTCATGGCAATCAAGACGCACGTGTGCGCTGAGCATGGTCAGCGATTCGGCCGAAAGGCTCGTGCCCACCCCGATGTCATTATGAGAAAACCGGCGAGGTCGTGTCGACCTCGCCGGTCATCGGGTCCTTTCGAACCAAGGGTTACCGCCCGTAGAGGACCGCCACGCCCCTGGCGCGTGACATTGTCGTACAGTCCCAAGGCAGCGTCGCATAGTGTTCAGCCAACGCTCGATTCCGCACGGCTTGCTCGCGGGGGCCTGTTGCTGCCAGCCCCGCGTAGTAGGTAGCCATGCCCATAGGCCTGGCTGCAGCCCTGCGCGCCGCTCCCTCTGCCTGGAGGCCAATCGCCCGTGCGCACGAGACACTCTCTGTCGAGCAGACCGGTCTCGCGCTGACCCCCGGCGCCAACACCGCCAACATCAGCATACCAACCAGCGCTACTGCAAACAGCCCTTTCATACGTGCTCCTCCACCGCATTCGCGCTGCTCCCTCGGCTGGCGGGCAGTGGAT
>JAFGNI010000160.1 GCA_016927095.1 Anaerolineae bacterium
GCCGTGCGAACGGTGCTCAGCTTCCTGATGGAACGGGAGCTGGAGTTCCTGAGCGAAGGCCATCAGGAGGCGGTCGCTAGACGGGAACGGATTGATTAGGCCGCTTACACTCCCTGCTGTGCCGGACTTGCTCTTCCCGCCTCCCCGGAGACGCCATCTCCGGGGAGGCCGCTTTTCTCAAGTTATCCTCGCGGTATAATCCGCGCATCGTAGGTGAGCAAAGCCTGTACGGTAGCGTCTGTGCGGCTGAGGCGAGGGCCATGATCGAGATTGAGAGGCTGACCAAGCGGTTTGGCGACCTGACGGCTGTCGATGCGGTCAGTTTGACCGTCGATGCCGGAGAGGTGCTGGCCCTGCTTGGCCCCAACGGCGCCGGCAAGACAACGACGGTGCGCATGCTCTCCGCCGTACTTCGTCCGACCGCCGGGCGCGCCAGTGTGGCGGGCTATGACGTTGTCGGCGAGGCACCGGAAGTGCGCCGCCGTGTGGGTGTGCTGACCGAGGCGCCCGGGCTCTATACTCGGATGTCCGGTCGGGAGTATCTTGACTTCTTCGGGCAGCTTCGCGGGCTCAGCAAATCCTACCTCACGGCCCGTGTCGAGATGCTGGCAGCACAGTTCAGGATGGTGGCGGCCCTGGACCGGCGCTTGAGTGAGTACTCCAAGGGTATGCGTCAGAAGATCGCGCTGATACGCACGCTGCTTCATGACCCACCGGTGCTCTTGCTGGATGAACCCACCTCGGCGATGGACCCGGCGAGCGCCCGGCTCGTCCGCGACGCCCTGCACCGGCTTCGCCAGTTGGAGGGGCGCGCGATCCTGGTCTGTACCCACAACCTGCCCGAGGCAGAGGAACTGAGCGATCGCATCGCGATCATCCGCCAGGGGCGGATCGTGGCCGAAGGAACACCGGCAGACCTGAAGCAGAGGTTGCTAGGGCCGCCGCTGATGGAGCTGCGTGTGGTGGTTGGTCCGCAAAATGGGGTCCGAGATGTGGTGGATCGCCACGTCACGGTGGAGGCCGCCGGCGAGGGCTGGGTCCGCTACCGGACAGCCGACCCGGCTGCGACCAATCCGGCGCTCGTCGCTGCGCTCTCGCGACACGGCGTCGGTGTCCTCACCCTGAGTGAGGTGCCCCAGAGCCTGGAGTCTGTCTACCTCCTCGCCGTCGGGGAGGAGACCGATGCCTCAATCTAATCAGACCTTGGGGAGCATCTTGTGACCGGTCTGCGCAATGCCATCCGTCCAGCCCTGATCATCACTCGCCGCGAGATCCGCGACACGCTACGCGACTGGCGCATCGTCATCCCCATCGTCACGCTGGTTGTCACCTTCCCTTTGTTGGCCAACCTCGTGGCGGACCGGGGCATCGCCTTTGTCCAGCAATATGGTGGTGACTTGATCATCGAGCGGCTCTACCCGTTCTTGATGCTGGTCGTGGGTTTCTTCCCCAGCACCTTCTCGCTCGTGATCGGCCTCGAGACCTTTGTCGGCGAGAAGGAGCGGCGCAGCCTCGAACCGCTGCTCACCACTCCCCTGACGGACTTCCAGCTCTACCTGGGCAAGCTCCTGGCTGCGACGGTCCCGCCTATCTTGGCGAGTTACCTTGGGATGTTCGCCTACATCGTGGGAATGTGGTTCACCCAAGGATGGGCGCCCTCCTTGTCCTTGGGTGTGCTGGCTTTCGGCCTCGCGACGGTAAAAGCCGTGCTGATGGTGTCGGCAGCCGTCGTGGTTTCCAGCCAGTCTACCAGCGTACGTGCCGCCAATCTCGTCGCTAGCTTCATCATCGTGCCCATGGCGCTGCTGCTGCAAGTGGAGGCGGGGCTGTTGCTCTTTGCCCAGTACACCGCGCTCTGGCTGATCGCGCTGGCATTGGTCGTCGTGACGGTGCTGCTGGTGCGCTTGGGCATCCGGCTTTTCAGCCGGGAGAACCTTCTGGGCCGCGACCTTGATGAGCTGGACCTGCTGGCAGGGGTCCGCATCTTCTGGCAAGCGCTTTGGCCTCGCAGTGGCCTGCCGGCTTTCTACCGCGAGGGGCTCCCGGCGCTGTTGCGCGGCATTCGGCCCGAGCTCGCCATCACGGTCTGCGTGCTGTTGGTGGGGGGCTTCGGTTTGGGGGGCTACCTGGTGGCGCGGTTTCCCCTGCCGCTGGGCGTGATAGACATCACGGGGATCGAGGATACGGCGACGGTGAGTGAACTGGTGGGACAGACCGGTCTGCTGCCGGCCTTCTCCACTTGGGCTGTGCTGCTCAACAACGTCCGCTCACTGCTGCTGTCTGGCTTCTTGGGACTGCTATCGTTGGGGGCGATGGCGCTGATGCTGCTGATGGCCCCCATGGTCATCATTGCCTACATTGCGCTCCAGGTCGGGCAGATCGGGCTCAATCCCTGGTTGCTGATGGCCGTTGCGGTGTTGCCCCACGGTATCCTGGAGTTGCCTGCCGCGATCCTGGCTACAGCGCAAGCTATGCGCGTCGGCGACGTCATCCTTGCCGCCCCGGCTGAGGACGGTACCGGCGGCGGCATCTTCGGCATCCTGCGCGAGGTCGGTCACTTCGTCAAGCTCTTTGTCCTCGTCGTCCTGCCGCTCTTGGCGGTGGCGGCCTGGATCGAGGTCCACGTGACGCCGCGGCTGCTGGTGTGGTATCTTAGGGGCGGGGGATAAGGGATAGGGGCAAAGGGAACAGGGATAAGGGAACAGGGAACAGAAGGAGTAGGGAGTACGAAGTACGGAGTATGGCCCTTCCCGTCCTAGACGTTTTCCCTTATCCCTTTTCCCCTCACCTATACCTTGACTGCTTCGAGGGTCAGGACCGCCGCGACTTGCTCGAGGATGAAGTCGATATCCTCTTTGCGGATGACCAGTGGAGGGGCGAAGCGGATAACGCTGCCGTGGGTGTCCTTGGCGAGTACGCGGCGTTCCTGCAGTCTGTTTACAAAGGGCCGTGCAGGCCCGGCATCCTCGGCGAGCTCCACGCCGATGAGCAATCCCTTGCCCCGGATTTCCCTCACATAGGGGCTCTGGATCTCGCGTAAGCTGTTGCGGAAGTAGACGCCAAGCTCTCGGGCGCGTCGAGGGAGCTCTTCTTCGACGATGACCTTGAGCGACTCGCGGGCGACGGCGCTGGCGAGGGGATTCCCTCCAAAGGTCGAGCCGTGCATCCCAGGCTGGAAGAGGCCCAGGACCTCGCGCGAACCGACAACGGCGGAGACCGGCATCATGCCGCCCGACAGCGCCTTCCCGATGGTGATAAGATCGGGTGTGACCTTCTCCCAATCGCTGGCGAAGAGCTGACCGCAGCGGCCCAGCCCCGTCTGGATTTCGTCCGCGACCAGCAGTACCTGGTTGCGGCTGCAGATGTCGCGCACCTCGCGGAGGTACCCGTCAGGCGGCACGTTGACACCCGCCTCGCCTTGAATGGGCTCGACGAGGAAGGCCACCGTGTTGGGCGTGATGGCTGCCTGGAGGGCATCCGCATCGCCAAAGGGGATGCTCTTGAAGCCGGGTGTGAAGGGGCCGAAGCCCTGGCGGTAGCGCGGCTCGGTGGAGCAGGAGATGATTGTGATGGTGCGCCCGTGGAAGTTGTCGGCGCACGTGATGATCTCAGCCTGTCCGTTGGGCACGCCTTTGACC